>CAVFEX010000044.1:775-6228 GCA_963621495.1 bacterium | reverse complement strand
AATACTGTATCATTTAGTAAATTAATAGATATTGCAAGTTGACCATTAAGAATAGAAAATATCAAAAAAGCGAGCAGGGTATAAGAAATTCCTAATATTAGTCCCCACAACCAACCGTTAGAGTTTATTTTTTTACTTAAAATTAGTGTACCTATAAATATGCTCAAAATTTTGATACCTTGATTGATAGGTGATATTGCTGATTCGCTGATTGAGGTAAATTTTATGATAAAAGCAAATATTAATACTGATATTAGTGAAACTGAAATTGCCCAAAAGGTGCCTTTTGCAATACCTAAAAAGATATTATTATCCTTTTTGTACGAAAATTCTGCTGTAGATGTGGCCATTTTTCCTCCAAATGTTTTTGCTATCTATATGTAGTAGTGTGAATTTCTATGACCAAATTATAAAAATTTTCATTTTGTCCATAATTTATTTTATAAAAAACATAAATTTGATTGACTTAACCGCAGTTTTATATTATAATAGCAAGTATTATAAGGAGTTTCGAGAATGAATAAGCCTACAGCAATTAAAAGATTAATATTTATTGGCGTATTTTTGGTTTTGGGTTTTGTATTGGCTTTTGCTAGTTTTGACATACCTTTTACTCACTATACTTACAATGGTTTTGCTAACTCTATTAAGTTGGGTCTAGACCTCAAGGGTGGCGTAATGGCGGTCTATGAGGCGCAAGCCAAGGATGGGGATACGAGTGATTTTGATCAGAAATTATTAGCAACCAAGACGCGTATTACACAGATGATTACAGAGGAATATACCGAGGCGGTTATTACTATTCAACAAGGCAACCGTATTAGGGTTGAGGTTCCTGATGTTTCTGACCCTGAGACAGTTTTTAACCTTATCGGTCAGCCTGCTTCTTTGGAGTTTAAGGCCGAAGAGGATTCAGATGGACACATACATGAGGCAGTTTTGACGGGTGAAAACATAGTCAAGGCATATGCTTCACAGCAACAGACTTCTAGCGGTAGTTATGAATATGGAGTAAGTATTGAATTTGATGCTGAGGGTGCTCAGGCGTTTTATAAGTTGACTCAAGAGCAGACTGGCAACAAAATCTATATTTATCGTAATGGAGAATTATTTTCAGCACCTACTGTAAACGAGGCGATCGCAGGTGGCAAGACCTTTATTTCTGGTAGTATGGATACTTATCAAGATGCAGAGGAGTTTGCTACTCAGATTTTGAGTGGTACGTTTTCGCTGGATTTGAGGCTACTTGAGAACACGGTTGTCAGTGCAACTCTAGGTGTGGACGCTATCAAGTATGGTCTCATTGCTGGTTTGGTCGCTATGCTCATAATTTTTGCATTTATGATCTGGAAATACAGGATGATGGGTGTGATGGCGAGCGTGGCGCTGTGCTTTTATGTAATACTTATGCTGTTTTTCTTACAAGCATTGCCTTTTGTACAGCTTACTTTGGCTGGTATTGCGGGTATTATTCTATCTATTGGTATGGCTATCGATGGTAACATTATCATCTTTGAGCGTATCAAAGAGGAGTATGCTACCGGTAAGAGAATTAATCAGTCGGTTCGTAGTGGGTTTAAGAAATCTTTGACTGCAATTCTAGACTCCAACATTACTACTGTAGTAGTTGCTTTGATTTTGATTTTGTTGGGTACTGGTTCTATTCGTGGATTTGCGGTAACATTACTTATTGGTACAGTTTTGAGTATGTTTACAGCTCTCGTAGTTACTAGGGGGTTATTGTCTACTTATTATCCATTAAACTCCACCAGAGCAAAAGCGTATAACTTGAAAAGGGAGGACAATGTAATTGAACTTGCGTAAGATAAATTTAGATGAGGCCAAGCGTAATTTTACTCCTAGCCATTGGACAAAATATTTCGTGATGTTTAGTGCTACTATTATATTAGTTGGGGCGATTATGCTCCTCGTTTGTGGCTTTAACCTTGGTATGGATTTTACTGGTGGTAATGTTTTGAGTGTAGAATCTAGTTCCGAGATTTCTACATCAGAATATACTAACATTGTTGAAAAAGCCAAGACAATTTTGAACGAACAAGGGCTCAAACTATCTCAATCACAGATTGTAGGTGAGTCTGGTAAACAGTCTGTATCTATTCAGTATCAGAACAAAGATGGCGTCAGCGATATGTCGGAGATAAATTCAGCGGTGGTTACTGCGCTCAAGGAGGCTTTGCCGACTTATGACGTTGCAAATGCAGAAACCAAGAGTGCATCTGCTAGTGCGGAGTTGCTTACAAATGCGTTACTTGCTGTGTTTGTTGCTCTGATATTTATACTCATTTATATTGCTATACGATTCGAATTTTTGAGCGGCATAGCGGCGATGTTGACACTGTTCCATGATGTATTGATAATGTGCGCATGCGTATTGATTTTCAGAATTGAGATTAATAGTTCGTTTGTGGCAGCTGTGATCACGATTTTGGGTTACTCTATCAACAACACGATTATCGTGTTTGACCGCGTGAGAGAGAACTTGAGTAAGCCTAGCCTTGACGAATTGTCAAATAAGCAAATTGCAGATTTGTCGATTAAACAAACTCTCAATCGTACACTAAACACATCAATTACCACAATTCTGGCAATCTTTATGTTGGCGCTTATAGGTGTGCCACAAATGTCCGAATTTGTAATACCAATTCTTATAGGATTGGTTGCTGGTACTTATGCATCTGTATTTATTTCTGCACCTTTATGGTCTGCCATGATGTCCAAGAGTACAAAATTGGGTGGTATTCGTCAGAGAGCACATGCTAAGGCTGAAAGAGAAAAACAAAAAACAGCAATGGTGGATGCTCCTGCTACCGCTATTGAAGAATAAAAAGAAGCCTTCCTGGTATAGTGGGAGGCTTTTTGTAAAGGATAAGGAAAAATGAATTTTAAAAAACTTAATAAGGTAGCATATAGTATAGAAAAAATAACAGAGATTTCCAATAAATTTGATGTTTCTAGAGATGTAGCGGAAATTTTGCTACAAAGAGGGTACTCAGATGATTTAAAAATTGCAAAATTTTTAAATCCCAGTTTATCGGATATGTATGACCCGTTTTTGTTTAACGATATGGATAAGGTTGTAGAGCGAATAAATGATGCTATACGGAATAAAGAAAAAATCTTGATTTTTGGAGACTATGATGTTGACGGCATAACTAGTAGTTATATTTTGCTTGATTATTTTCGTTCTATTGGTTGCAGTGCGGATACATTTTTGCCCAATAGATATTCAGACGGTTATGGCCTTACTTATGATGCTATAAATTATGTAATTAGCGAATTTTCGCCTCAACTTATTATCACTGTCGATTGTGGTATCAGTGGGGTAGAAGAAGTTGAATATATAAAATCTCGAGGCATTGATGTGATAGTTACTGACCATCATGATTGCCCTGAAATTTTGCCAAAATGTCTCATTATTGATGCAAAATTACCCAATCAGCGATACCCATTTAGAGAACTTTGTGGTGCGGGGGTTGCTCTCAAACTGGTAGAGGCGCTGTCGAATAGAGATACAGCACAAAAATACTTGCCGGTCTGCGCGATTGCTACCGTTTCGGATATTGTTCCTTTGGTTGATGAAAATAGGGTTATAGTGAGTCATGGGTTAAATGCCCCCTTGAAGGCTTTTCCTGACGGCATCGTGGCTTTGTGTAAAGAGCTCAAGCTCGGTAACAAACTTACCAGTCAAGACATTAGTTTTAAATTAGCACCCAAATTGAATGCTTCGGGCAGAATGGGAGATGCAAATCATAGCCTCAAATTGTATTTGGAGAGTGATCGTAACAAGATTAAGAATCTGATTACCCAACTTTTACAATATAATACAGATAGGCAGGAACTATGCAATGTGGTTTATGTCGATTGTGTTCGCCAACTTAAAAATATTAATTTATCCGACAAAAAGGCAATCGTACTATACAATGATAATTGGAATATTGGCATTCTGGGGATTGTAGCTGCGCGAATTACTGATGAATTCAGGAGACCGACATTTTTATTAGGACGCGAGGGCGAGTATTACAAGGGGTCTAGTCGCAGTATCGAGGGAATCAACGTACATAACGTGCTATCCAAATTACAAAATATTCTTACTAGTTTTGGTGGTCATGTGATGGCAGCGGGTATGACAATACATATGGACCATATTGAGGAATTTAGTCAGCGTGTTGAAGCAGTTATCAATGAGGAATATGATGATACATACTTTGAGCCTTTTTATGAATATGATTTGGATATTTCAGTTAAGGAGATTTCTATTGAGAGATTGAGAGCCCTCAATGTTCTTGAACCTTATGGTTGTCAAAATGCAGTGCCCAATTTTAGGCTTATGTTTGACAAGGCGACAGTATCTCCTATGAAAAATAATGCTAGTCATCTTACAGTGCAGTTGCCTACAGTAAATTTGCTAGCTTTTAATAGTGGCAAGTATTTTAATCTACTCAGTCAGAGTGGGAAAAAAGATTGTATTGCGGAATTATTGATAGATACTTTTCGAGGCAATAGCAGTTGTAAAGGAATTATAAAACATCTTGAGATAGCTGCCGCACCAAATATCGGAGAGGAACGTGTAGGCGGAGAGTATATCAAGCAACTTTCGCTTCGTGCGGACGGGGTTGCTTCTAAATATCAGACTTATAACAAGCATAATCTTATCAATTTACTTGAGGAGTCAAAGGGCAAGCTCTATGGCACACTTATTATTGCCAACACTCTCAAGAGTTATAAAGAATTTTGCGAGCATTATGCGGAAAAATATCATATAATTTGCTATGAATATCTCAATTTGACGAATAACTGTGGATATAATACAATTTGTTTATGCCCTAGAATTCAGAACGATTATCATAATTACTCGCGGATAATTTTGCTCGATAGTGTCCTAGATGAGGCGTATCTAGTTTATCTAAATTCTTGCACAGATGCCCAAATTTTCTTGCCTAGTTCTGCGCCCTTTGTGTATTCGCCATTCAAATTCATAGATATCAGCCGTAAGGTTTTTGGAGAGTATTTTAATATTATCAAAAAGGCGAGTAAGTCCAACCTTATAGCCCTAGATGATTATAATTATTTTAATAAACTCAAGAAAATTCAGAAAGATCTCAATTATGTCCAGTTTGTAGCATGTGTGTTGACTTTTGCAGAACTGGGGCTATTGCAGATTACTGATGAGTTTGGTAAATATAGTATAAAAATGATAAATAAGCCAGCTACTCAACTCAATAATTCTAGTTTTTATAACAAGCTTGAATTAATTTTAAAATCTTATTAGTGAGGTGTTATGCCAAAATTGAGAATTCCAAAAGCAAAGATCAAACCGAAAGATTTTACCCGATTGCCGTGGACCGAGGAGTTTAGAGCGCAATTTCCTACACATAATATTAACAATTTGATAGAAGGTGGGATATGCATTGAGGATATGCGCGATTATCTTT
>CAVFEX010000044.1:0-765 GCA_963621495.1 bacterium | reverse complement strand
GTAGAAAAGCATATGGATTTTCGTAAGTCAAATTTATTAGTCGAGGCATATATTGAAGAGGCGAGAATTGTGCGTAATGACAGTGAGGTAATTCTTAAAATTTGTGTGCCAGTTTGTGAAAATCAGTGTTCAAACTGCGATCGTGCTATTTTCAAACGCACTAACAAATGTTTTACAAAATATCTGGGAGCACTTATAAGAGAAATTGACGCCACGCACTCATTAATCCGTAAAAAGGGGTATTTCGTAAAAGCAATAATGTTCAGCGGTAATTTCTTGGTGTTTTCTGCAAACGAAATAAGCCGCATTTTATCCAAAATCGCTTATCCGCTGTGTGAAATTTGCATAGAGGTTAGTGATGCCAAGAATATTACACGAGACAAGCTAGAGATTTTGCGCAAATATCCCAATGTTAGAATTATTCTCAATGCTTTGACTTTTAATATGGTAACCCTACGTAGTATCCACAAGCATTTTGAATTGCGAGAAATTCGCGAGAATCTTGATTTACTCCGTGAATACAACTTTAGCCTTAGCATTCGTTTTGTCGTAGGGATTTTAAAAGAACGCGACCTTCAGTTACTCCGTAATGTAAAAATAGCAGAGGAATTAGGGGCAAATTGCATTGATTTATATGCTAGATTCTGTCCTAAAATCGGTGGTCCAGTGCTTATGGATTCTCAAAAAATCGCTGACCAGCGCCGTTTGCACGAAGCAATTAATGATTATTTGAGTGCACAAAAATTTACTCCTTATTTCCTATAC
>CAVFEX010000043.1:0-6254 GCA_963621495.1 bacterium | reverse complement strand
ATTTTTTATCTTCTCTTTTTTATTTTTAGACTATTTTGCTTTTGGCTCGGCGGAACTGTTTTCTACCTTTGTGGTCTTAACATTTTGCGCAACAGTTATTCCGAACCTCTTTTTTAGTTCCTCGGGCGTAAGCTCAATCTCTTCATCGTCCCAGCGCGTCATATCGCCATCATAAATTCTAAATTGCATATCCTCTCTCCTACTTACGCGCCCGCATTGCCACCTAATTGCGGTGTGCGTACCATTTCCACCTCGCGCTCAGCTGATTTTTTAGGCGCGTTATCCATCTCCATTTGACCCTTGTCGTAATCAAATTCTTTCTGATAAACATCTACATAAGTTGCAATATCCATATTGGCATTTCGCGTGAACCCTATCTCCTCATTAGTTAAAAAAACATCTCGCGGTTGCCCAACCGAGTCAGCTATTACAAATTTTGTGTATCTGCGGTCAAAAAGAGCCCCACGCATATCGCCCGGAATAAAGCTATTAGGGTCCGCAAAACTAGGGCCCGAAAAGCCAATAGACTGATTTTGCCCGCGAACATAATCGCCACCCAGTTTGGACTGAAATTTGTCAAAAAACTCTTGCGCGGATATTTTGTGTCGGTCCAGATAATCGCGTTCCTCTTGAGTAAAATACAACTTGACATTTTGCCCAGAGCGGTCCGTACCCTTGGTGCTAAAATATCTGCCAAAAGTGTTGAATTGGCGCAAAATCGGTGGCACAAAACTATTTGGGTCGGAAAATCTCTCAAATTGTTTTTCGTTTTGTTGTCCTTGTGGAACAATAGGATTATCTTGAGAATTCACTGTCTCGGCGTTTGTGCTCGAGTTGAGCGAGTTTGTAGACACATTGGGTTGCGAATTATAGGCGGGACGATTTGTATTATATTGATTGTATTGTTGCTCGCTAAGATTTTGTTCGTAAAAATTCGCGTTATACTGCTCATAATAATTTTCAGCAAAATTACCGTTAGACTGACCGAATTGATACCGGTCTCCAGCAAAATTTGGCTCCGAGCTCCCCGCTTCTATACGCCCGCGTCCGTCGTAAGAATCTCTGTAATCATTCATAAAAACAAACCTCACTTTTATTTTACTTAGTATAACACATTTTTTTGCGTTTTAACAAACAAAAAGCGAGATTTTCTGCCGATATTTACTAAATTTAGTTAAATATTGTAGTTTTGACTTTACATTTTGCGATTTGTAATGTACAATTACCAAATAAAGAATTAAAAGAGGAACAAAATTTATGAAATTAGGTGTCGTAGGTTTACCAAATGTGGGCAAAAGTACCCTGTTTAATGCCTTAACCAAGGCAGGTGCGATGAGTGCAAATTACCCCTTTTGCACGATTGAGCCAAATGTAGGTATGGTCTCCGTTCCCGACGAGAGACTAGAGGTGTTGGGCAAAATGTACTCCACACAAAAAATCACTCCCGCTACTATCGAATTTGTCGACATAGCAGGGCTAGTTCGCGGAGCTAGCAAAGGCGAGGGTTTGGGTAACAAATTCCTCTCACATATTCGCGAGGTAGATGCTATTATTCACGTGGTGCGCTGTTTTGATGACAGTAAAATTATCCACGTGGAGGGCTCTGTTGACCCGAGTCGCGATATTGAAACTATCAATCTTGAGTTGATTATGGCGGACCTTGAGTCGTTAGACAAACAATTAGTGCGTATCCAAAAATTGGCGCGTTCGGGCGACAAATACGCAAAAGAGCAAGAGGAAGTTTTTACCCTTGTTCGAGAACAATTAGAAAAGGGATTGCCCGCGAGGTCGGTTGAACTGGACCCAAAACAGCGCAAAATTTTGCGTGAAGCATTTTTAATTACAGCCAAACCGACTCTGTATGTCGCGAACGTAAGTCAAAAGCAACTTTCTCTCGGGCTTGGCGACCCTAGAGTAAGTATAGTGAGCGAAATTGCGAAAAAAGAAAACAGCGAAGTGCTACCAATTTGCGCAAACCTCGAGGCTGAGCTTAGCGAACTTAGTAGCGAAGAACTCACTCTCTTTTTAGAGGAGTTTGGTATCAAAGAAATGGGCTTGAATCGTCTAATTAGAGCCAGTTATAGCCTACTAGGGCTCATTAGTTATCTGACTGCGGGCGAAAAAGAGGTACGCGCGTGGACAATTAGTCGAGGCACCAAGGCACCACAGGCAGCGGGAGTTATTCACACAGATTTTGAGCGCGGTTTTATCAAGGCCGAGGTCGTAAGTTACGACAGTTTGGTGAGCCTCGGGGGTTACACAGAAGCCAAAGAAGCGGGCAAGGTCCGTATGGAAGGTAAGGACTATGTAGTCCAAGACGGCGATGTCATCGTGTTCCGCTTTAACGTGTAGTTTTTTACATAAATTATGCACATTTTATAGGCAAATCGCAAATTTTGCACACATAATGCCAAAAATCTAGCATTAAATCGCAAATTTTGTGATATTTATGCACTGAGTTATCCACATATCCACAGGGGTTGTGGATAACTTTTTTAATTTTCGGCATTTTTCGTCATTTATTTTTCGTTTAATTTTCGGCGCCCGAATTATTTTTTGCGCATTTTTTGTGTAATTTTTAAAGTGAAATAAAACTATCAAATTTTGCATTAAAAATAAAAAAACGCGGACTGGGTAAGTCGCGTTTTGTGAGAGAAAAAGATTATTTTGATTGCAGAACGGTTATCGCAATTACACCAATAATATCCTCGACGGAGCACCCGCGACTGAGGTCGTTCACTGGAATATTAAATCCCATTGTGATAGGTCCTATCGCCTGCAAGGAGCCAAAATATTGAGTGAGTTTGTAGGCAATATTGCCCGTATCGAGATTTGGCATTATCAAGATATTGGCTGGGCGCGTGAGTGGAGCATTAGGCATTTTTGTCATACGAACACCAGCATTTACGCACGCGTCAAACTGTGTCTCTCCGATTGCCATAATTCTAGGATTGCGAACTGCAAAAATCTCGTACGCCTTGCGAACTTTGCGAACACTCTCAGAATCAGCACTCCCCAAAGTCGAATACGACAAAAACGCGCAACACGGCTTTTTTAGTCCCAGGAGTTCGTATTGCTCTAGCATCATTTCTCCAATTTGCGCCTCTTGTTCCGCGGTTGGATTTTCCACAACTGCGCAGTCGCCCATCAAAAAGTTCTCGGAAGTTACTTTATTTTTGCCCGAAAACACAAAGTAACTGCTCACGAGCCCACCTTTACTCTTGATGATTTGTAGCGCGGGTCGCAAAGTGTTTGCGGTAGGCACCTCGGCACCACAAACTATCCCGTCCGCCTCGCCAATCACACAAAATGCATTAGCAAAATAAATCGGGTCAACTGCGAGTTTGCTCGCTTGAGTTAGCGTCATTCCCTTGAATTTGCGAGCCTCATATATAGCGTTGACTATCAATGCTATTTTGTCATAATTTTTTGGATTAATAACAGTAATAGACGACTTGAGCCGAGTAGCACCCCTAAGGTCAATGTTATTCGGGTCACCCAAAAACACGATATTTGCAATTCCAAGTTGCGCGGACCGAATGCCCGCCGAGACAATTCTGCTCGAAAATTCCGCCTCGGGTAGTACTATAGTTTTATCAAACTGTTTGGCTTCTTTTATTAATTTTTTTATTAATTTCAATTACTATCCCCTATTCACACAAAATTTTTCGCTTGAATCTTTTTGTTTAGTTTAACCTAAATTTCTTATATTAGTATAAATGATTTTCCAATAAAAATCAATCAAATGCGCCCGCCTCGACTAAAAAGTAAATTTTTTTACGCATTTTTTTGTTATTTTTTGTTATTTTTTGTTATTTGCCCTTGTGGTTTTAGTTAAAATTATTTTTAGTTAATTTTTAGCGATTTTATTTGCTTGCATTTTTTGTGATTTTTTTGTACAATTTACTTATAGATATTTTTTACTTAAAAACCAACTCGCGAGGTAAAAATGATTTTTAGATTTTTTAAAAATGACACAGTGGACAGTTTAATAAGAAAAGACCTTAATAATAGTCTGAGGCTTTTTGTAGCGAATTATTGCGGAGCCTACCCGCCAAGACGCATAATCAATAAGCCCCTACACAACAATTTATTAGACAATCTAGAAATTGCCAAGTTGGGTTATAATTGCGTAATAAATAAGCCCAGCACGAATATTTTTGACAAGGAAAACAATGCGCGCCTATTAGAAGATTTTTTGGCGTCAAGCCCCAAAAACAGCACTGGGGGTGCAAAATAATGCTAACAAAATCTAAAAACCCCGAGCTGTTTAGAGCGATTTGTCGGCAACTAGATATTAGCTACTCAGTTGTCGATGAATTGGATAGCGCCACGCTCGATAAAGTTCAAACTTTGGACCTCGTTGCACTCGATGGCACCAATGTAACAAGTCTCGACGGTATCGAAGAATTACACAACCTAAGCGAGTTCACTATCAAAGGATACAGTATGGATAGAGAGCCTTTGATGGATTGGTACAACGAGCGAGAAGATTTGGCAGATGTGGCACGAGGATATTTTGAGCAAAATCAGGTCGCCGATTTTTCCCCACTCTCAAAATGCAAAAAACTAAAATATTGCGTCATTGCCTATCAGCGCAAACTCAAAACTCTAGACTTTGGCAAACTACAAAATCTCACATCAATTTCCGTCTATGAGTGCAATGAGTTGCGCCAAATTTCAGGAATAAGTGCCTCTATGTATTCGCGTTCCCTAGATTATATATATATTATCCTGTGCGATAGATTGCGCGAAATGCCTGACGCCACGCGAATTTTTGGTCTTTTGAGTAGAGGTTATCCAACAACCCAGATCAGATTGCCGTCTAATTATTTTGTAAATCTTTTACAGAGCAACCCCTCCCTCCGCGAAACACTCGAAACTATCCCGCACAACAAAATAAATTGGTATGAGCCAATTGACTCATATTCCACCAGACAAATGCTAATTGCCTACGACAGAGTCGCCGAAATTGTCAACACAGTTTGCACGCCAAAGGATAACGATTTGCAGAAATTGAGCAATGTCTATAGATATTTTTGCGATAATAAAAAATATGCCGATAGCGATGTTTCTGAAGAAGAAAAAGTCAGCAACCGTTCTGTTTTAACCGCCCTTTTCAACGACAGAGCTGTCTGCGTGGGGTTTAGTAATATATTTAATATGTGCGGAGCGTATCTCGGTTTTGATATGCAACCGTGCTCGTGTCGCTTGAAAAACGCAGAAGATGATTATTATGACGAACGAGGAATTATAAATTCTGACCACTCAATATCAAAATGCACATTTTACAACAAACTTAAAGGCGAAAGTTATGAGTATTATTTTGACTTGACATGGGACCTAGGAATGGAAAAATCTGAGTTTTTTATGCTCAATCGCAAGCAAATTCAACTCTATCATCAACTGACTATCGATGATAGCATTAATCAATTTTTAAAACCTGCGCCCGATGTGCAGAAAGATTTGGAAGAAAGGGGGCTACTGAGGACCTCGGCTCGAGACTATATCCAATTAAAACATTATAGCAATACAATTTCCAAAAGCCCGAATTCACTACCGGAAAATAAGTTGGAGCAACCATATAGGAAAGAAAAATCGACCGAGCAAGTTGTCCTAAAAACAAACACCACAATTTATAGACAGCCACGCACCCAAGACCCCAACAACCCTTATTATTTCCCCGCCATAGAGAGTAAGACTCGGGCTCCCTACCCTACGCGAGTGGTTTATCCAAAAGTTCAGCAAACTCAAGAAAATGCCACGTACACTTTTCCTGTATATGTACCCACATACGACAACTTTTTAGGTAACCAAATTATGGACTATTATGACAAATCAAAAGAAAATTTGCCTAAAAAACCCGAGGTTATAGAAATTGGTTATTACCCTGTCAATGCGTATGGTGCTCCAACTTATAGAAATGCCCCGCAAAACACAGCCCCAAACCAAAACAACACCCCCAATCTCGCCGACAAGTCGCAAGAAAAGTCTTAGCATATACAAAAGACAACATAAAAACTCAAAATTTGCTATCAAAATAAACAACCAGAATTTGCAATCAAAAATGGAAAAGCACAAAATTAAGATTATATATAAACAAAAGATTTCCACATTTTTGACTAAAAGTAGCCCCCAAAAGTTGGATAACTTTTGGGGGCTACTTAATTCAAGAAAGTTAATGATTTTATATCAAAATTAATGCATCAAAAAAAGAGGCTCGCGACTAGTAGTACATTTGAGACGACCTATAC
>CAVFEX010000042.1:443-6271 GCA_963621495.1 bacterium | reverse complement strand
TGAGTCGATACGAGTGCTAATGGCCAAGCGCACAATCCCCTTCGATTTGGATTGCAGATTATGGTTCGAACATTATCCATAAGTTTTGCATCAGAATCTTCGCTCGTATCATAAATATCGCACCTTGATGAATTTTCGCTCGTCATTTGCGATTCCGCGCCGTCCTTTTGTAGAATTTCCCAAATTCTACCACCAGACGCGCACAATATATAATGTTAGCACCCGCTCCCCCATTTAGGATCGGCAGTGCCAACACTATTTTTTGGAAGGCTGGCTGAGTGGTCGAAAGCGGCAGTCTTGAAAATTGTTGTGCCGAGAGGCACCTGGGGTTCGAATCCCTAGCCTTCCGCCAATTACTGACCGCACGCACCCACGCAAATTTGCGTGGGTGCGTGCTTTATTTTGCACAAACAAAGAGCTAAATGTGATCAATCAAGAACACACAAATTCGAGACCCGCAAGTTTAGAATACACTAATTCGAGACCCGCTAATTTTATACCGCTACACCTTTGGTAACGCAATACACAAAAAAACAACCTCTTTCGTTGAATTACAAAAGAAGTTGTTTTTATTAAATTCCATATCTAGGAACACATAAATTATGTTTATGCTATCTATTTAGTCGTTTTATCATCACAACCTAACTAATACTTAAATAAAGTTGTTTTACTACAATAATATAGCAATTTTTGTCATTACAACATAACTAAAGTACTAAAATGAAACAGCTTTATCATAAAAATGTATCATTTTATAACATTATGTCAATTTGTATTAATTAAAATTTGTGATAAGCATAATACTAATTACTGTGCAGTGTAGGTGGGATCATAGGCTTCGTTGACTAGCACGATTTGTCCGATGTTCATAGTTACCTGTTTGCCTTCAATATCAAGTGTAGCCGCTAGATCCATCAGAAGATACTGATATTGCTTGTATCCTTGATAATCATCTGGCTGTTCTGCATATTTTTGTAGCACGTCAGTAATCTTAGCCATATTACTAATTTCAGGATATTCGGCGAATTTGCCTTCCGTATTCCCTTTGGTATAATTAGAAAAATCGTTTGGATTTACAAACACGAGCATAAAGTAATTCATATTATCATTTTCGTTTTGTGTTAACTTATTAAAGAATTCTGTCATGTTTTCCTGCTTGGTTGTATCGGTGCCAGCATACGCTTGGATTGTCCAGAGTGTAATTGCATTAATCAATCCAGATATGGAATCCACTTTATTCTTAGAGAGCTTAGCTACCGCACTGTTAAGGCCAGCTAGATATGGCGTCAAGGAGTTGTAGTTATCACTCGTAATGGTACCAGTTAATTTTATCGACTGCGCCTCATTAAACCCTGCACCAGAAGTACCTTTTGGATCAGAGGTGTCAGTAACATCTATATCATCAGAGGTAACCTCAATACCAAAGGCACCTACCTTGCCGATATGAATATCCTTAATTTCCATAGTGTTTTGCACCATCTCAAAACCGTTGGCAAAACATTGATCAATGAACACATTGTCCATTAACCCGTCAACTGCGTGGCAAACCCTCAGCGCAGTATAAAATTGCTTGATTGTTACATTTTCTAGCACAAAGTCCTTTACATAAGAATTTGTTTCGTTTTTAAGATATTCTTGGTTTACCCAGATACCATAGCGGTAAATACCCTGAGCTTTGTACTCAGAATTTAGAACCGATGTCTTATTATCTCCAACCCAAGTCCCGTCTATATTAGCCTCACCTAGTAGAGTAAAGTCTCTAATTTGAACGGTAAACGGATTAGTATCTGTTGCACTAGTCGGCTTAAAGTACAATAGAGTAGGATTTCCGGCATTTGCAACAGGGAGAGACTGAGCGTCCAGAGTATAACCATTACCATAAATGTATCTATTGCCCGAGAATTCTAGTCCCAAGAAGCCCTGAGTACTATCCCCACCGAAATTGTCGGTCTTAGTTAGCACTAGTTTTGCCAAAATGTTAGCAGTAGTATTGGTCGTTTGATTAGCATAAGCTTTGAAATCAGCGACACTATCAATATTCTGCCCATCGTTGATATGAGCAGTAAATGTAAACGACGGTTTTACTAGAGTTGCAGGAATCGTACCTGTAAATCCGTCAATTGCCGGGTCAGACTCGACTTTGATAACCTTGTCTCCAGTGCTAGAGAAAACCAAACCACTAGTTTTGGAATAAGATTGCTCGACGTCGTCTACATAAACCTTGAACTTTTGAGTAACATTAACATCGCCAGTCTTGGAGAATGCGAGCATATTGTCAAGAACTAGCCCCTCACTTTTTCCAAAACAGAGAGATTTGGTTGTAACAATATGATCGTTAGTTTTGTTAGTGTCAAACTCAATTGCGCTAGGGGTGGCAAAAACATAAATTTTAAATGTGGTAGAAACAGCATTGCTACTATCACTCAAAGTAACGGTAATTTCCGATTTTCCGTGCCCGTGAATAGCAATTGAGCCATCGTTTTCGACTGTTGCGACGCTACTATTCCCGCTCGAAAAAGTAAAGTATTCTGGGTCAATAGCACTATAGTCTTCCCCGTTTGTACCACGCCCCACAACAGAAACATATTGACTACTAAAGTTGTTTGCGTCAATTATGCAATCTTTAACAACGATGTTCTTGACACTATCCAGTGGCAACAAATATGTAAGCTCAATTTCGGTGCTGATACTCGTGTCAGCTACATAAGTGGCACTAATCTTAAAAGTAGTAGTCGTCTCGGGATATAGACTCTCATCAGTTACCAAAGAAACCTTACCATTAGCGTCTACAGTTACAAAATTAGTGTCGCCTACGATTTTATAAGTTACCTCTTTGTTGGTAACATAGTTGTCGAATACTGGTGTGAGTTGTAGCGAGTTATTCTTCGCGGTCAACGAATTTCTGTCTGCAGTGAGTGTTAGCGAAGTTGTGAATTTATTGCAGATTGTGATTGTAAGTTCGTTGGACTTGATGCCGTCAGTCTTGGATTCGGCGATAACCTTAACCAGCCCGCCGACTGTCGCGTCGTTGTTGGCAGTGAGTTTACCGTCATTAGTGATAAACGCTAACCCACTACCCTCTGTAATAGAATAAGTAACATTTTCTGCGCTAACACCTTTGAGTTCCGCTTTTAGCGTAATTGACTCAGACGGTGCAACCTGGCAGTTGCCGTCGGGCGCTGAAATTTCAATAGATTTTTTAGTATCACAGCCCGCGAAAACACCAAAGCACGCAATAATTAGAATGAAAATTCCGACAAAAATATTCGTTCTTTTCATTGATTTTTCCATCATTTTTTTTCTCCTTTTTTGATTTATACTAAAATTATACCCTAAACACATAAATAAAGCAAAGAAAATATGCACTATTTTAGTATTTGTTTAAAACATATAACTTATGCCGAAACCAGCATTATTTCTACTGTATGGGTTTCACCACCAAAAGATACGCTCACCTCTACTAGAATGCTAATATCTGACTGTTTGATTATTATTATGCCCTCAGAAATTTGGTTCGTGTCAACGTCTTCGTCAGTAAAGGCTGATGATACAATTTGGAAATTTGCCGAAGATTTGAGTTCTGACGGCACCGTCTCAATTAGGTTAAACAAATTAATCTCAGTATTGAGAGCCTGGTCCAGTTTCGCCTCGTCTTTCCAAGAGATAATCTGCTGGGCGACGACATTGACAGTAATGGTAGCTAATACAGTAGGACGATAATTAGAGCGAACAGTTATCGTAGCTGACCCGATTGCTTTACCTGTAATCGTCCTGTATTTAGAGTCAATCGTGGCGACATTCTCGTCCGAAGACTCGTAAATCAGCCCACGATTTTCCATCAAAGTCGTCGACGGCAAAATCTGAATTTCTAGCGGGCTAGACACTTGGCCAACCGCGACGGTAATGCTAGGTTGCACAATCTTTATCTCGCCAATATCATCTTCGGTAACCACGACTTTTAAAACATATTGGACATAGTGCCTATCAATCGAAGAAATGATTATTGTCGACTCGCCATATATGTCTTTTGAGTTGATTTCCTCTTTTTCCTCATCTAACTCACAAACCTCGGGCTTGCTATTAGTAATTGTGTACTTTCTGTTGCTCGCAAGTTCTGGGAAAACCTTGACTCTCAATTTATAAGTTTCATTTTTCTTAATTTTTACGACATTTTTCTCCAGTTCGTCGCCCTCCGAATCTAGTAAGGCAATCCTCTCGACTGGAATATAATTGTATTTGGATAAAATTTGACCGGTAAAGGAAATAAAGAATATCAAAATGAACGGCAAAACAAGCAAAATTGTAATTACAACTTTTTTCATTTTACACCTCCATCGCGTTGTAGTAGTGATAAATTCGAATTCTCAACAAATGAATTCGAGCGACCAAGTATAACACGCTAATCGCTATATCCACGATTATGCCTATCGTCCCGCCCAGAGTTGCGAGAGCAAACACCATCAAGGACAAGACGAGCGCATATATCATACTTTTTGTCGTGCTCTTGCTCAACTGCGAAATTTCGGAATTATCATACCATTTTAGCACCGGATTCATTAGGTCCATATCAAAACTGTGGACAATGTGCCCGAGACTTAGAATAATTATCATAAAACTTGACAGCAAAATAATTAGCGCGTCAAGGTCGGTAAAAATAAAGGTCGTAATTGTCGTAATTATTATTGCCGACACCGTAAAAATCGCATTAAATAATAGTTTTGCATACACTTGGGTCCTATAGGACACGGGCGAAACTTTTGAAATATAAAAGTTCGCGCCCTCTTTTGAAATCGCAATCGAGGAAATTGTGTTACTCATCAGCGCAATAATTGACAAAATCAAAATATGTGAACCGAAAATCATATTTTGCCCCGCCTGATTTACCGCAATAGTTATCAGGAGTTTGTCATAGGTGTAAACTATGAGTGGCATAAATAATGGAAACAAAAAGAATTGAAAAATGTACGATGGTGAACGAAATACAGTTCTAATCTCATTTAGCAAAAGTTCATTAAAAGGCTTCCTCTTTTTGAATTTTCCAACCCTAGTTTTAACTTTTGAGGTGTTTTCGAGCGAAATCGTCGCCACTTTGTAATAAAAAGGTTTGATTATTAAAAAGCAAACGAAGAACAGCGCAACCGAGCCAATCAAATAGACGAGCGGAAACCACAACATACTAAATTTTACCACACTCAGCGCCAAATAGTTGTACAAGAAAATCTTGCTCCCGATTCGAGCGATTGCGTTGTTGACTTCCAGCCCTGTCGCAATTTGTTTTTCCGCAATATTTATCGCCCCCGAAATTTGCGAAACGAGGCTCATATACAGCACAAAAATTCCTGCAACAACAATTAAAATTGTAATGATAGTGAGCCAAATATTTCTCTTGAAAAACTTGACCACAAACATTACAGGGATTGAGATGAGCGAAGCGAGTGCAATTGGCAACACTGGTAAAATCGGAACAAAAATGATTAATAACAAAAAATACCAGATTGAGAAATGCCCCAGGAGTCCAAAAGTAAACAAAATCGGGAACATATACAAGACGTTAAAAATGAGTTCGCTCGTATAAATCATCATAATTTTTGATATAAATAGCTGATTGAAAGTAACGGGCATAACCATAAACAGTTCGTTGTCTTTTGAAAAATACAACGTCCGCATTATACTACCGATAGCGAACACAAAACTTATCGTCTGGGTAGCTAGTAGCACAATCGCCATCAAATCTTCGTTTACTCTAATAGAAAGTAAGAAGAAGATTTTCTTTAAAATCAGATATAGTACCAAAATAATTGCGACTGCCAACACAACATATTTAAACG
>CAVFEX010000042.1:0-433 GCA_963621495.1 bacterium | reverse complement strand
ATTTAAACGCTCGCGCCAAAAAAGACTTGATGTCTTTTTTCTTGAAAATGTCATATTTGTTGTCGAGTTGTAGTCTAAAAAGTTCTAAAATTTGCGACATATTTTTTCTCTTTTATTTATTTTCTTTGGTTTTTGAAACTTGTTTGCTGTAGATTCGTTATTATTTCTCGGGTTGTGTTTTTTTAGTTGATTTTGTAATTTGTACTTTTTTTGTTGATTTTATGTCCCGCTCTATTTGAGAAGATTTTTTAGTTGGCGTAGTGCTTTTCTCTATTTTGCGAGTTTTTGGCGTTAATTTTGCGTCCTCTTTTTTTGTTTGGAGAGTTTTTGACAAATTCTTGTTACCCACTCCAGACTTAGCAGTTTTGTTAGTTTCTGCAGTTTTTGTGGTTTTATGCTTTTTAATTTTTTCTAGCGCTTTGCGGTCCTCTTC
>CAVFEX010000041.1:0-6469 GCA_963621495.1 bacterium | reverse complement strand
TTATTAATAAATTCGAAATAGATACGCAAGAGGAATTGGTCAGCGCTCTTAAAACTGCTGGGTTTAATGTTACTCAAGCTACCATTAGTAGAGATATAAAAGACTTGGGACTTTTTAAAGTTGCTGGGGAACAGAAAAAGTATCGGTATGCTATCGTCGAAGGAGATAGTCATGGATATGCAGGCAAGATTAATACTATTTTCAAAGAGTCGGTGCTCAATATGATTATTGTTACAAACAATGTTGTGTTAAAAACTTTACGGGGAGTAGCTAGTATTATTGCTACTGTCTTGGACAAGCAGTCAATTCCTGGTGTAATAGGAATACTTAGTGGCGATGACACTGTGTTGATACTCACTGGCGATAGTAAGAGCGCAGAAAACGTTTTGGCTCGTATCAAAGAATTTAGTTCATCAATTTAAAAAAACAACTAACTCAACTGGGGCATACCCAAAAACTTAGTTGTTTTTTGTTTTATTAATTTTTATAAATGTATATTTTTGAAATTTTATAAATGTATTTAGGTATTATCAGATTATGGATTGGACTAATGGGGTGCGTGCAACATATAAAATAAAGCATAATTTTGCCAAATTTACACATACTACCTAAAAAAGGTATTGTTATGAAGTTTACAAAAGTTATTTTGTGTGTTGTGTTTTTTGTGGCTGTTGCTTTTTCTGTGTGTTGTTGGATTCATCCTTTTGCTGAGGTTTATCAAATGCCTGCTAACTTAGTTGTAAATTGTGAAGAAAAATCAAATTCGGTGAACTCGCTCATTCAGACAAGGTATAATCAGCAGAATAAGACGGTAGATTTTTTGTTGTTTAATGCTTTAAAAATACATAGCGTCAACGCTACTGAGTCTCGACAAGTTTATTTGGGGGGAGATATTTGGGGTTTTAGTTATGACGGTAGAGGTGTCTTAATTGTATCGAATAAAGGCATGGGGACAGAGACGAGCGAATTACAGGCGGGGGACATAATCACTGACATTGATGATATCAAAATTAGTTGTGTAGCTGATATAAAAGAAATTTTGAATAAGGGACAAGAGCATAAGAGTGTATGTGTAAAAATCAAGCGCGGTAATGAGAGAATCGAAAAAATCGTGCACCCGAAGTTTGATACGCTAACTCGCCAATACAAACTAGGCGTGTGGGCAAAAGAGGGGATAAATGGAGTAGGAACCGTAACGTATATAGACAGTCTAACTGGCAGATATGGTGCCCTAGGGCACTCAATGGTGGATCCCACATCCCACACGATTTTTGAAGTTGAATCAGGCAAGGCAAAAAAATGCGTCGTATTGGGAGTAAAAAAGGCTGGGCGAGGTTCGCCTGGCGAAATAAGGGCGATTTTACCTCGAACTCAGAGTGAAGTGGGCACAATTGATAAGAATTGTGAGAACGGTCTCTATGGTGTAATGGATCAGAACTCTTTGAAAAATAGTGGGCGAATTAAGGTGGAATTGGGTGGGCGACTTAGCGCAAAACCTGGTAAAGCGACGATCTATAGTTGTATAGATGGGAAAAATATTCGTCCTTATGAAATAGAGATAATCAAGACAAATTATGCTGGCTCTAGTAAACAGAAAAACTTGGTTTTTAGAGTAACCGATAATGTTTTACTAACCACAACGGGCGGAATTGTCCAAGGAATGAGCGGGAGCCCTATTGTCCAAGATGGTAAATTAATCGGCGCCATAACACATGTTTTTGTGAATGATCCTACAAAGGGGTTTGGCATTTACATAGATAATATGATAAGTAATTAATTTTATTTTATTAACATTACTATTTTTTTCAAAGCAACTAAAAAAACTTAGATATCGTTGCGTGTATTGTGAGATTTAAAAGTAGTAAAAAACCTAGAGATTTGATAAATTTCTCTAGGTTTTTGTTGTATAACTTGATAATTGGTGCAAACTTCGCTAATTCTTGATATTAAAAGTTGTGTAATTTGATTACCTTACTCTTGGGAAAGTTTTTTGAGTTTTTCTCGCAAATTGAGGCTATCTTGTTTTGATTTTTGCAAAAGTTCCTCGGCTCTAACAGGATCTTTTTTATACAGATTGGCGAATCTGCGTTGTTTTTTAGCAAATTCTATGTAGTCGAGAGTAGGTTCTGGGCTGTCTAATATGAGCTTTTGTGTAATAGGATTGTACCTAAATAAATGCCAGTATCCTGATTGGACCGCTTCTCGCATAACCAACATACCTTGAGACATATCTATGCCGTGATTTATGCATGTTGAATAAGCAATAACTATTGACACTCCATTATATTCTTGTGCTTCTTTTATAGCTGTTAAGGCTTGATTCATATTTGCGCCCAAAGATATTTGCGCGACATATACATCAGGGTAGCTCATGGCCATTAATCCGAGGTTCTTTTTGCTAGTAACCTTACCGCCATCAGCAAATTTTGCTACAGCACCCATCGGGGTTGCCTTGCTCGCTTGGCCACCCGTATTTGAATAAACTTGGCTATCCAGCACTAAAATATTTACATTTTTACCACTCGCTAATACGTGGTCTAGCCCTCCGTAACCAATGTCATATGCCCAGCCATCGCCACCAATTATCCAGACAGTTTTTTGGTTTAAGTCGTTTTCGGAGTTGAGTATCTCTTTAATTTTTTCGGTCAATTCTTTTTCTACACTCTCATTTATCAAAACGTCTTGGAGAGCGTTACAAAGTTTATTACTAATTTTTTGACTGCTATCAAGGTCGAGCGTAGATTGCCACTCTTCGATTAATGGCTCTAGGTTTGGTAGAGATTCGGCAATTTTTTCCAAAGCGTTTGACAAGTTCTCGCGAGTGTTGTCGAGTGCAATACGCATTCCTAGACCAAATTCAGCATTATCTTCAAATAAGCTATTAGCCCACGCAGGTCCGTGCCCGGCTAGATTCCGTGTGTATGGGCAACTAGGATAGCTACCGCCGTAAATGCTACTGCAACCCGTGGCATTTGCTATAATCATTTTATCACCAAACAATTGGGTTGCTAACTTGATGTATGGGGTTTCGCCACAACCAGCGCAAGCGCCATTAAATTGGAACATAGTTGGTGCAAATTGACTACCTTTTACACTAAATTTGTTGTAATCTGAGGGATTATTTTCAAACTCACTCGCAACTAGATAATTGTTACGTTGATTTTTGATTTCTTCTTCTCCGTTTTTCATAATCAATGCTTTTTCACGAGCAGGGCAGACATTGACACAACTACCACAACCTGTACAGTCTAGAGGGCTAATTTGGATGCGAAATTTCTTATTTTGATACCCTGTTGCTTTTATGCATTCAAATTCGTCTGGAGTTGGTGTGTCTTCATCAATAAGGACAGGTTTTATTGCGCCGTGTGGGCAGACAAAACTACACATATTGCATTGTATACAATTTTGTTTTTGCCAACAAGGGATATTTGTGGCAATTCCGCGCTTTTCAAATTTTGCAGTGTCGGTAGGAATGTGTCCGTCTGGTGTAAATTTGCTAGTCGCTAAATCGTTGCCCTTGAGTTCTGCAATCGGGCTCATAATGTCATACGCAAATTGTTCTTTGTTTTCTTTAAACTGCGTGGTAATCTCGCTTTTGTCTTTTGCCCATTCGCGAGGTACATCTATTTTTTGTACCATTTCGCCACCTTTTTCAATTGCGCGATAATTCTGTTCGACTACAGCATCTCCAGCTTTGCCATAGGATTTTTTTGCGGCGGCTTTCATTGCTAAAACTGCATTATCATAAGGGATAATCTTTGCTAATCGGAAAAATGCTGACTGCATAATGGTATTGATTTTACCGCGTAGACCCAATTCATCAGCGATTTTTTGAGCATTAATTATATAAAAATTGATGTTTCGTTCTGCTAATTCCCGTTTGAAATTCGCGGGGAGTTTGGTAGCTATTTCATCTTTTTGCCAATCACAGTTAAGTAGCAAGGTACCACCATCTTTTAACTTAGGCAAAAAGTCGTATTTGCCTATATATCTAGCGTTGTGGCAGGCAATAAAGTCCGCGATGTCGATTTCGTATGGCTGAGTTATAGGCTCAGCACCAAAACGCAAGTGTGAAATTGTAACACTTCCGCTTTTTTTGCTGTCATATACAAAATAACCTTGAGCATTTAATTTTGTATTATCGCCAATAATTTTTATACTGTTTTTATTTGCACTAACTGTCCCATCACTGCCAAGGCCATAGAATAGGCATTGAGTGCCCTTAAAAGGCAGGGTATAGTGTGTTTCGGGCAGATTTGTTTTGGTTATATCGTCTTTTATGCCTACAGTAAAATGATTTTTGCGTGGTCCAATCATATTCTGCAATACAGCGTAGGCGTTTGCCGGCGTAAAATCTTTTCCACCAAGGCCATATCTACCACATAATACAGGTATGTTTTTATAGTGTTCTCTTAGGCTCGCGCACACATCAAGATACAGAGGCTCTCCCGCAGAACCTCCTTCTTTAGTGCGGTCCAAAACCGTGATGATTTTAGTAGAATTAGGTATAGCATCGACAAATGCTTTTGTAACAAATGGCCGATAAAGTCGGACAATTACTAGCCCTGCTTTGCTGTCATTTTTCTTGTTAAAATCATCAATTACTCTTTCTATAGTTTCTGTGCTACTACACATCGCAACTACGATATTCTCGGCATTTTTTGCACCATAATATGTAAATGGCGCATAGTATCTACCAGTCAACGCATAATAAGTGTGGCAGGCTTCTACAAATCTTTCGGGCAATTTGCGATAAAAAATTTCACTAGCTTCGCGATTTTGAAAAAATACATCAGGATTTTGGGCTGTGCCAAATTGAGTAGGAGAGTTTGGGTTGAGTGCACGAGCTTTAAATTCTAAAATCTTTTCTTGTGGAATTAGTTTACGAATTTCTTTATCTTCGAGTACGCTAATTTTATTAATTTCGTGTGAAGTTCGGAAACCGTCAAAAAAATGCAGTACAGGCATACTACTGTTCAGCGTGGTCATCATACTGATAAGCTCCAGGTCAAAGCATTCTTGTACGTTTCTACTAGCAATCATACAGAATCCCGTCTGTCTGCAGGCCATAACATCACTGTGGTCGCCAAAAATCGACAATGCGTGAGTTGCTAGGCTTCTTGCCGCCACGTTAAATACGCAAGGTAGCATTTCTCCAGCGATTTTGTACATGTTCGGTATCATTAATAATAACCCTTGACTCGCAGTAAAAGTAGTAGTGGTTGCGCCTGCTAACAAACTACCATGCAACGCTCCCGCAGCACCACCTTCGCTCTGCATTTCGGTAATTTTCATTGGTTTATTATAAATATTAAGTTTCCCAGCGTTTGCCCATTCATCGCACGCTTCTGCCATGGGCGAACTAGGTGTAATAGGATAAATAATTGCTAGTTCATTTGTTGCATAACTAGCCATTGCCGCTGCAGTATTGCCGTCTGTTGTAATTTTTTTCACTATAAATCCTCCCAAATGGTTTTATTAATTATAGCACTTTATTAGTAATAATGTCTAATACTTGTGATGATTTTTAATGTAATTTTTATTAAAACCATAGATTTTTTTGTTTATATATGATAAAATTAATTTAGAATTTAGGGAGAAAAAGATGAAGAGAATAAAATTAGTAATTCAGTTTTTGGGGCAAAATTATTCAGGCTGGCAAATTCAGCCGAACACCATTACGGTTCAAGGCGAGTTAAACCGAGCAATTGCACAGATTACGGGCGAAGATGTGGAGATTTTTGGTTGCAGTCGTACGGATGCAGGAGTGAGTGCTATGGGACTTGTGGCTCATTTCGATACAAATAGTCGGATTGAACCGCAGAATTTTTTCAAAGCTATCAATACAAAATTACCCAACGACATTCGCGTGCTAGATAGCAGTGAAGTTGCATCAGATTTTCACGCAAGATTTGATGTCAAGAGCAAAACTTATGAGTACAATTTCTATGTTAGCCCTATTAGATTACCTTATATTGATAGCACATCTACTCGGATAAATCCTCCTTTTGATTTTGAATTGGCAAAGCAGGGTGTTTCTACATTTTTAGGGAGACACGATTTCTCTGCTTTTTGTAGCGCCGGGAATAGTAGCAGTACGACGATACGGACAATTTTCGATGTCAAACTCGTGCGCACCGAATTCGGTTACAGACTAATAATTACTGGGGACGGCTTTTTGTATAATATGGTGCGAATAATAGCTGGTACTCTTATTGAAGTAGGGCAAGGCAAAATTCCGTCAACCGCACTGCCTCAGATTCTTGCTTCCCGCGACAGATCCCTGGCAGGGGCTACTGCCGAACCGCGAGGATTAGTCCTAAAATCTGTTGAATACTAGTATTTGGTTCATAAACTTTGCAATACTTTGTCCGAGGGGGTGTGGCACCCCTGGGGGCAAAAGTTTATGTTGTGGTTTTTTAGGTAGTTTATCTAAAGCACAGCAAGAGTAAATGAGGGGGCGGGGCAA
>CAVFEX010000040.1:0-6542 GCA_963621495.1 bacterium | reverse complement strand
ATAAAAATACGAAACAACCTTAAATGATTGTTTCGTATGACTTACTACTGGCGGAGAGGGAGGGATTTGAACCCTCGCTACGGTTTCCCGTACTGCGTCCTTAGCAGGGACGTCCCTTCGGCCTCTTGGGTACCTCTCCAAAGACTTACAAATTCGAGCGGAAAAGTCGCTCTCCTTAGTTAAGATAGTTTGATTATAGCACAAGTCCCGCGCTTTGTCAACAAAAAATTTTAACTTTGTGGAATAAAAAGCTTATATTTTTAAGGCAAATTATCAATCTTGCTAGACTTTTGTGTACAAATTTTTGTGCGTGTAAAACTCTTGTGCTATATAATTATTAGGGGGGTAAAAACATTTTTTGCATATAAACTTTTTTGATGCGCAAGCCATTATTTTTGAAGAGGTGGTAAACTTTGCGGGTGTGTGAACTCTTATTTTAATTGTAAACTCTTGTGGACGCGTGAACCTTTTTTGTTTGTGGAACTTTTTCGTTTGTGAAACTTTTTCGTTTGTGGAACATTTTCGTTTGTGGAACTTTTTCAAGCAACTAGTTATGTTAAATGTGTTGGCTTTGGTGTGTGGGACTTTATTTGAATAGGCGGGCTTTTGGGTGCGTGAACCTTTTTGTATATGCGACTTATTAAGTGTAGCTATTGGGAACATTTTTTAGTGCGGGACTTTTTAGTTTATTGCTAATAATTCATTATTACAGCGCAAATTTTAAATTTAATCAAATTAAAATAATAAATATACATACTACTTACACAGCTCGCATCAACAACACTACTCTAGCTGTTTGCACCGCAATACTACTCACGTCGCCCACAGAACTTTTTATTCAATAGAACCCGATTGGAAATTAATTTTCAAATTCGCAAAACATCGCGCTCGGACAAATTGCCAAAATTCCAGAAATTTATTAAAACTAAATAAGTAACCCCCCCCCAAATTTATCAAAACAGAACCAGCGACAGTGAAAATTGGCGAGATAAAATTGGCGACTGGGTATTGACTAATTAGTTAATTAATGATATAATAACAAAAAATAGGTTGAAATATTCAAAAAAACACGCTCCCCCCTCTCAAAATTTCTAGATAAATTTAGGGAATTTTCTAAATCGCAGAAAAATTACACAAAAATTACAAAAAAACTTTAAAAATACGAAAAAATCAAAATTAACTAAAAAAATAACAAAAAAATGCTAAAAATTGCGAATTAAAACTACAAAAACATTAGGAGAATTTCGATATGATAGATTTGAATTATTTGTACACATACTCAACTTACAAGACAAAGGACCGTGCGCCTAACGCGGTGGAATACCTAACTGCGAACGCTTTTGTAAAACAATCAAAGCAGAATTTTAGCAAATATTTTGACGGAATTTTTGCAGAAAGAGTGGAGTACTGCGTGGCACAATATATGGCCCATCAAGAAGTGGAGCTCAATGCGATTGATGTTTTTGCGTTAGCGCTCGAGGGACTCGGATACAGTCTTTCAGATTTTGTTACGGCTTGCAAAAACGCCCCTATTACCTACCCTAATGTGTTGGACGCATATTTTTACACATTGACCCCAGATAATCGAATTTTTGCAGGGTTCAACGAATTGCGCGAGCGTGGAAATACTGCCTATTTTAACAATATTCGACGCCCAAATGAAATCAAGCCTTATCGCGAAATTTGCACTCCAGAACACCTATTTAGCGCGCCCATTAAAAACGGTTTTTGTGGGACAATTGTCGACTCATTAAACGCGCTTAATGACATAAAGCAACCCAAAAACAGCGAACCGCGCAATGTTTCGGGCAAGGATTTGCAGGCGCTAATTGCGATTTTTTACTTAGTTAAAAAGGACGGGAAACTTGTACTCGACATACCTGAAAATTCGGCTATTACTTTTGAGGAAAAACCTGAAAAATTGATGAAACGAATTTACAAATTGATGGACGAAATTTCTGACGAAATTAATGTAAACAACTTTGAGCAAAAGGAACTCAGAGACTGTATTTATATTGACTTGTATGAAGATTATGCAGTCGGCAAATTTTGGAAGCACAGCGAAAATTATCTAAATGGGCTCGACGTTATTAAATCATCAGGAAAAGAAAAGTACACTAAGGCAAAAAACGGCATCACGCGTCCAGTTTTTGAAATTTATAACAGCAAAAAAGTCAACAAAATCGCCAACAAAAATCAAACAGCTAATAGAAAATCCGAAGCGGATTGGGAAGATGTGGCAGATTTTTCAATAACCGTTCAGCAGTGTCAAGATTTTCGCAATAAAATCGTCGGGCAAAGGAGCGCTGTGCAAACTGTGATTGACAAGCTCGCGGGCGTGTCGTGCGGTTTTTATTCGAATAATCGCCCGATTGCGTCTTTCTTGATGAGCGGGCCCACGGGCGTCGGCAAGACAGAAACTGCCAAGGCTATGGCTGATGTGTTTTTTGGCGGGCGTTTGCTCACTGTGGATATGTCCACTTTCAAGCATCCAGGCGATATTTCTAGGTTAATCGGTTCCGCACCTGGGTATGTTGGTTACGACGACAAAGTCGCTTTGCTGGAATTTTTGGATAAGAGTCCAAACGGTGTCATCAATTTTGACGAAATTGACAAATGCGACCGTTCTTGTTTGTCCTTTTTGTTGAGTCTACTTGATGAGGGAAAATTCTCCTCAGCCAAGGGGGGCGAATACAGTGTGAAAAACTTTGTTATTACCTGCACCACAAATCAGAGCGCCAATATCAGTAGTCGTTCGGACAATAGCCGTCTCGATGAAATGATGTCGCGCACGGACGAAGCGGGTTCGCCTTTTGTAAAAGAATTTTTGGGAAGATTTGACAACTTACTAGAATACCGCAATTTATCAAAAGACGATTTGCGTGAAATTTTGAGTAAAAAACTCGACTCAAAAATCAGCACTTTTAACAACAACAAGCCCGACAACTCAATAAATCTCAAGTATAACGAGCGCTTGCTCGACGATATTTTGATTGATGCACACTACAAAACAACTGGCGCAAGAGCGCTCAATGGCAGTGTGCAGAAGATGTTTGTGCGCCCGATTTCATATTATTTGGTTCAAAACGGGAACAACACGCAAGAGCGCGAAATAGTCGTTGCAGGCGACAACACTTTGTTGGTAAACGGCGAAAAAGTGCAACTGCCAGAAAGTTTTGCGTCGAAAAAATTTGCAGAGCCCAAACAGAAACAGCAACACCCTACACAGAGTATGTACTCGTAAATAATAATAGTTTACGCCGAATAAATTTTCAATTAAGCATTAAAAACTCAAAGAATTTACAATTTTTATGTCAAAAACTGCAGACAAATTTTAAGTTGTCTGCAGTTTTTTTGTTTTTTTAGACAAATTTAATGAAACTTAAAAATTTTTTAGTTAATTATTAATGGTGGCGCACTCCAAAAATTGAATAAAATCAATATTTATGTTGTTCTTTTTGTGAAGCGCGCAATTTAATTAATAGTTTTAGCAGTAAAAATTAAATGCGTGGCATTTTTAGATGACTTTTGTGAAAAACTTTGATATAATCTTTCAAAAAAGGAGACAATTATGACAAAAAAGAAATTCGAAAATTTCGCTCTAATGAGTTTGATGACTTTTTGCTTGATATTTGCAACAGTTTTGGGGTTCGCGGGGTGTAACGATTCTTTTCCTGAGCCAATTGATTCATTTGGACGAAGTTTTAGTTATATGGAACTTTTTGAAGACAGTCGCGGAACATCGAAATCAAATCCCGACGGCACAATTGGGCCAACTCAAATGAAATTTATTGAGCGCGAATTTAGTAATCTCGACCTAGCTAATGCGGAATTTTTGGGCACAAAAATTAACTTGAGTGGTGCTAGCACTGCAGATGGACTATATAAAGAAATGAATTCAAAAGCACATGACGAATTCGAAAAACTCAAAGCTATTACAATTAAAATTTCATCAAAAGACTCTAAAAAAATTACTCTTATCAAAGACAACGAGGAAACCGTCTACAACTTTGAGCCTGGCGAGTTTAACCCAGAAACTGCTCAATATCACATAACCCACACCGACGGCACGAGCGCTAATGGTTGGTTTGACCAGCAAGCGAGATTTTCAAAAGGTATGTATTCAATCTATGCAATTTTGCCTGATGGGTTATCACAAAATCGCTATCTATTCAAAATTCCTACAAAAACTATAGTTGAAGACGCGCCCGAAAGTGAATATGACGGGAGCGGCGAACTTATCAAAACTTATGCAGTACTAGAATTTTATCCACAATATTCGCTAGTTACTGAATAATAAAGGGCCTAAACTAATAAAACTTGAAATTTTAACTGCTAGTAATTAATAATTTAATTTAAATAAATAAAAAATATAAGTTATTTAATTAATAAATAAGGATTAATTCAACAAAAATATCAGAAAAATCAACAAAAAATTATATAAATATTAAAATTAAAAGGCGGAATTGCAAATTAGGCAAAATTTCCACCTTTTATTATTATTTTATCAAATTTTTATCTATTTTTTTCATTTTTCTGTTTTCTATGTTAATTTAGATTGTATTAATTAGTGCATATAAAAAAGTGTACCCAAAAAAGTTTTAAACTGCAAAAGGTACACTTTTTATTATATTTTGTTTATTTTTTAATGATTTTTTTATTTTTGATTTTGGTCATATTTTGCTATGCCAAAATTTTCGGTAGTTACATATCCACTAGGTGCGCGGATTAGGTCGGGAATACGGTTTACGATTGTCGCACAAGTCAATTCCACAGTTTGTGGACGACTAATTGTAACTGTGGTGTCGGGTTCGCCAAAAATTGTCCATTCGTTTTTGTCGCACTCTCCTGGCGCATAAACTTTACCGATACACTGCGTCTCGATAACTATTCCTTCCTCGGTTTGCGAGGTAACAACCGCACTCATACCAGTGGCGCAACCCGCAGGAATGACCATATTTAGCGTACTGCTCTCAAGGTCTGAGTCGTGAAAAAGTGGCACACATTTTTGGGTTTGCGAGGTAATGTGAAGATTGAATTTGCTAGCGAGCCAACCATTTACATTCCACATATAACTAGGCGCAAATTTGCCCGATTCGATAATTTTTTGCCTTTGTTCTGGTGTAATATTATCAGCCGAAGCAACTTGGTCCTCAAATTCTTGAGGATTTAGCCCTGCTCCGTGCGCCCGCGCCAAAGCAATGCCGTAGTCTTCCACATTGTAGCTACTGCTACCTTGAATTTTGGTAATTTCGTGAGTCGCTCCAGCCAAAACAACTATCAAATTTCCCCAGAACACATCTTGATAGCCTGCGCCCGAGATTGTACAGCCTTTCTTTTTTGCCAAACTGTCGATTTTGTCGAACAATTTAGGGTTGCTGTTCTGTGGGTAAAAAGCCTCCTCGCAGGTCGTAATCGCGTTTACTCCAGCCTCTGCACACGCCATTAGCGCAGTTTCGCAATCAGTTAACAGGCTCATAGTAGTAACAATTGCCACATCAGGAGCGAGCGCTTTTAGTCTCCCCACAATGTCGCCGTTCGCTGACTCAATTTTTACACCGAGTTTGCCAATCTCTGCGAACTCGCCCACATCGGTACCAAATTTCGACTCATCAATATCAAAAGCGCCGACGCACTCGTACCCTCTCTCAATGCAGTAACGAATTGTAAATTTCGCCATTTTACCACAACCATATTGCACAAATTTTATACTCATAATAACCTCCGTAATTTTTATATAATTATATCCAAATTTCTTGCAAATAACAAACAATTTGGATGCTCTTTGGCGATTTTAATGAAAAATTACAAATTAAATCGAAAAAAATTGCACAAATACTCCAAAATCACAAATATTGCCCTAAAACAATATATTTTTTTGCGGAACTGTGATATACTATGTGAAAATAATCGAGGTGGTTATATGTTTGATGAATTTTTGAGCGAGCAATATTTGGAAAAATTGGACAAGTACTGGCGCGCGAGCAATTATCTGAGCTGTGCGCAGTTGTATTTGTTAAAAAATCCACTCTTGCGCTCCCCTTTGCGACTCAGCCACGTCAAGAAAAAAGTCGTGGGCCACTGGGGAACCGTTCCGGGACAAAATTTTATCTATGCGCACTGCAGTCGTGTAATCAAAAAATACGACTTGAATATGATGCTAATCGCGGGTCCAGGGCACGGCGGGAATTTTTTTATTGCAAATTCCTATCTAGAGGGAGTTTATAGCGAGGTCTATCCCGAAATTAGCCAAGATTATGAGGGGCTCGAGCGTTTGTGTCGGCAATTCAGTTTCCCCGACGGCGTTTCTAGCCACGTATCCCCCGAAGTTCCGGGCTCAATTCACGAAGGTGGCGAACTTGGTTATAGTCTCGCTCACGCCTTTGGAGCGGTCCTCGACAACCCTGACCTGATTGCGACAGTAATAGTAGGCGATGGCGAAGCGGAGACGGGGCCTTTGGCTACCTCATGGCACGCCAACAAATTGTTAAACCCGCAGACAGACGGAAATGTGCTACCTATTCTACATCTCAATGGCTACA
>CAVFEX010000039.1:2145-6646 GCA_963621495.1 bacterium | reverse complement strand
AAGTGGGGTTGCAATTTCCACAAAGCCCATCGCTTCCATAGAATTACGCAAGAATGAGTTTACCTTGCTACGCATTATGAGATTTGAAAACACTTCGGGGTTGCGTAGGTCCAAATAACGATATTTTAGTCTAACATCTTCGCGAATTTTCTTGCTATCTTCTACCTCAAAAGGTAAAGGTTGCATCACAGGTCCCAGTAGAGAAACAGAGTTTGCCACAATTTCAATCTCTCCCGTGTGAAGTTTTGGGTTAACGTTGCCCTCGCCACGGCCAGTAACTGTACCCTCAACTGAGATAACACTCTCTTTTGTTACGCCCTTGATTTTTGAGTCATCTTCGACTACGACTTGGACGATACCCGTCTGGTCTCTCAGGTCAATAAAGGTTATACCACCGTGATCACGGATAGTGGCAACCCAGCCAGCCACGCGCACGATTTGACCCTCGTTTTGTTTTGTAACGTCATTGCATCTGCATGTACGAAAAGTTGTCTGCATTGTATAATCATCTCCTAACAATATTAGTACTTATCATTATAACCGAATTTATCGCAAATTTCAAGTGTTATTGCCATTTTTTTACCCAACTCCGCCAAATTTCAATAGTATAGGCAACATTTTCCCCGAATAGACCTTAATTTTAAAATGTTAAAACGACTTTGTTGCCTGCCAAAACACAAGTTTTAAGCCGGCAAAAACTCCACAAAAATACAGAGTTTTTGTAATCGTCTGCGAAAGCTAATCGACTTTTGTATTTAGATGTGGCACTCGTTATAATCGGCACGGAATTACGACCAAGATTTAGTAATTTGCATTTGACAATAAAAAACGGAATTTAAAATTACTTAATAATTTGACAAATTAACTTTTTGTTGTTACAATTCCCATTGAGGTGCAAAATGAAAAAATTTTTTAATTTGCTATCGAGATTTATCGTGCTACTCCCAGCGCTGGTGTTGCAAATTTTGTGGATACTGGTCCCGCTATATTTCATTGTTGAGTATGCGACATTGTTTTTGTTTTTGTCCACGATTGCCAGTTTGATAATAATTTGTATTATTCCGAAAAAGCGAGGCGACGCGACCTATAAATTATTGTGGGTAATCACGATTATTATCTTCCCAATTTTGGGCACAATGCTGTATATAACTTGCGGGGACAAGCGAACATCAGCTCCGCTAAATCACAGAATTCGCAAAAATTCGTTAGATTTTAGTAAAATTTTACCTCAAAATCACGATTTTTCATCAAAAATGACCCGCACAGAGCAAACATTGCAAATGGTGGCAAACCTTTCGGGCTTGCCAATAGCCGAGTCGAGTTTTACAAAATATTACTCCAGTGGAGAAGAAATGCGCGAGGACATACTAGTTGAGTTAGCACGCGCCCAGCACTCAATTTTTATAGAATATTTTATAATTGAAAATGGCGAGTTTTTTGATTCGATTATCAAAATTTTAGAGAAAAAAGTCGCCCAAAATGTGGACGTGCGAATTTTGTATGACGATATCGGTAGCATTTCCACATTTAATCGAAAACAACGGGCACAACTTGAGAAAAATGGCATTCATTGTTGCCGGTTTAACCCGTTGCATTTTGTCAAATTTTCGCTCAATAACCGCGACCACAAGAAGATGATGATTATTGATAATTCGGTTTGTTTTAGCGGTGGAATTAATATCGCGGACGAGTACATAAATGCCAAAAGTAGGTTCGGCTATTGGAAAGATATCGGCTTTCAAATTCGAGGCGATGCTGTGCTAAGTTATACGCAAATGTTCACACAATTTTGGAACGCGTACGCCAAAAACAAAATTACTCTTAATTCACTTTTTATACCCAAAAATCATCAAAAAACAACAAAAAATGCAGAAAAAACACAAAAAAACAGCAAAAATTCACTTAAAACGCAAACATCTCTCACACTTTCGTATTACGATTCGCCGTCAAATAGCGAGCCAATTAGCAACAAGTTTTTTATTGATTTAGTTTCACAGGCGACCAAGCATATTTACATTTACACCCCGTATTTAATTTTGGACAGTTTACTCAAAGAAGCGCTAATTTCTTCAGCACAACGCGGAGTCGATGTCCGCATAATTATCCCTGGTATTCCCGACAAAAAACTAGTGTATTTCCTCAGTAAACAAACTGCGGAAGAGTTGAATAAATTTGGGATAAAAATTTACATTTTTAGCGCCGGATTTGTTCACGCAAAAGCGATTTTGGTCGATGACAAAATTTGCTCAATCGGTTCAGTGAATATGGATTATCGCAGTATGTTTCTTAATTTTGAAAATAACACAATTTTTTATCGCTCGCCAATTATCCGTAGTCTAAAACAAGATTTTATCAATACGCAAAACAAATCAAAATTACTCGAAACTAACACAAAGCGTCATCTTGGTAATGACATTTTATGTTTAATTTTGAGCCCATTTGCGCCATTTTTCTAGCATTTTTAATATTATTTTGCGATACTTTGCTTTGTTTATGATAATTTTTTGATTAATATCAAGCAAATTATATAAATTATCCGTCAACAAAAAACACCTAAAAACAAAAGCCTCATATAAAAATTATGAGACTTTTGTTTTTTTAAATAGTGTTTTTAATTATTTTTTAGCATTTTTACAACTTTTAGATAGTTTCAATTTTTATATAATCAATTAGAAACTTGTCTAGCAATCTTATAGCTTGGTTCTACTATTTATTAGAATTTTTTTATATTTTTTGATATTTTATTTTGATTTTTTTATTTCTTTAGATTTCCCTGATTTTTTTGAATTTTTTGAGTCTTCTGATTTTTCTTCTGAAACTTCAGAATTTTTGTTTTCCTCGAGAATTGCTTTTACTCTATTGTGGCAATTTAACCAACGTTTGCGTTGATAAAATTTGACACCAATGTATATACCGCAAGGTACGGCACAAGCGAAAAACAGCACAAGTCCAAAAACAAGCGGGCTAGCTCTGAGCGCACGCGCAATAAAGAGCCAAGCGACCGAAAAAATTATGAGATAGCCGAGCACAACGGCATAGATAACTTTTGGTTTAGGCTGATAAAATATGCCCAAAGTTTTTTGGTCGAAATCAACCGGCTCGCCACGAGCATTCAATTTGTCGTTTTGTGGCGCGCTTTCCTCTTTTTTTACTTCGCCATAATAATTATTTATTATTGTGGTACCGCCGTTCTGCGTGCCGTCTGAGTTAGATTTTTCTGCAGTTTTATCCTCAGTTTTCGTTACTATTTCGCCCTCTTTTTCGGTCCCGCAATATGGACAAACTTGCCCCTTTTTGCTATCCCAACTCGCGTTACAGTTCTCACACTTTAGTTTCGCCATAATTCACCACCTTTGTTTTTAATTCTAGCATAAAATTTGCTAAAAATCAAAGATTTACGCTGAATTTATAAATTTTATTTTCGCCCAAAACGCGCAATGTTTATTCCAAACCTTACACCTAGTGAGCTTTTTAATAACTAAAAAACGATTTAATTTCGATAACAACAATATTTAAGAACAAAAAAACTGCGCAACAAAACAAAAAACACCAAAAATCATAAGGATAATTGGCATTTTTAAGGAATTTAATAATAATTTATACTTATTTTTTAGCACGCGTGCCGTTTGGCTTTACGACCTCGACTGCGTCCATCTCCTCATCAGATTTTGTATTTTCATTTTTCTTAATAGCGTACAGAGTTACCATAGAAAACCCGAAGAAGCAGAACGCAATAAACGCACACACAGTAGTCGCAATCAAAAATATCACATAGCCTGTAAAAGCTTTTTTGTAAGGCGCGTAACTCATAATGTTAAAATCAATGTAGTCTGCATTGACACTCTTCGCATTGTCGTCTAGTCTACCTCTGTTGCCCTCAAGGTCAACGATAACCAAGCAGTCAGAACCTGCTACGTACTTGTCCTCAATCTCTGTCAAAGTATACACGCACGGGCTAAAAGCAGTCAAACTGCCCCCAGCATCTGATGATTCAACCCTGTATTCAAAAGCGTAGCGGTTAGTTTCTTTATCTAATTTTGTTTCGCCCGTAATCACACCATTCAATTTTTCAAGATTTTTTGCAGTTTTTATCATATTTACGCGCGCATTGTGCTCAGTATTGAGAGGCTCGTAGTCAGCACGAAAAACTAGGCACATAATTAATGTAACCACCAGGACCGTAAAAAATGCAATCGATAACCACAAATAGAACCAGAATTTTTGCTTTGGACTGTTCAAAGTTGCGCTAGCGTCCTTTTCTATTTTATCTACCCCGTCTTCTATAGTGTCGAGCGGTTGCGCAGTATTATTAATATTTCTTTTTTTGGACATACACCCTCCTATATAAGTATATAGTACCAAATTGGGGGAAAATTTGTCAAGTAATATTGCATAAAATATTTTGTAAATTTATGCAAATTCCTGCAAATTATTTATTTCGTTTTTTTTATAGAATTCACACTACTGCCATAGAAAATAAGAAAAAATGCGATTTTTTTAT
>CAVFEX010000039.1:0-2135 GCA_963621495.1 bacterium | reverse complement strand
ATAAAATACCATCGCGGATTGTAATTCTGAGTTTTTTGAGCTCAAAATGTTTGCTTATTTTTATGCATTTTGATATCATTAAATTAGGAGGTAAAAATGGAAACTATCGTAATTATTTTATTAGTTCTTGCACTCGTTTCGGCTATCAGTTTTGTTGTCTTTTCAAATGGTCAACGAGGGTTGTTGTCGCTTTCATTAAAAAGTGTGTCGAGTTTTTTATTCACATTTTTAGGACTCGCGATTTGTTATACCCTAGGACTTAGTTTGCCTGCCGTATTTATGGTAATGGGACTGGTCGCTAGTTGTTTTGGTGATGTAATTTTGGGGCTACCAGATATGCCCGAGATGAATCACAAAGCTACGGCGCTGACCCTCATCGGCGGACTAAGTTTTGCGGTCGCACACATCTGCTATCTTGTGGGTATGATTATGTTGTTTGGCTTCGCGTGGTGGGTAATTCTTATTGCAATTGCATTGGGGCTGATTTTCTTCTTTGGGAACAGATTTATTTTCAAACTGGATTACGGCAAACTTACCTACGGAATGCCGTTTTACTCGATTTTTGTGTCTTTGGTGGTCGCAGAAAGTATTATGACTTTTGTGTCGGGCGCAAATATTTATGGCAGTCTAATGCTACTATTTGGGTTCGTATTCTTCTGGCTCAGCGACATAATTCTTATGGTAATTTACTTTGGCAACAACAAGAGTCGTAACACTTTTTACTATTATTTTAACCTAGGCTTTTATTACGCAGGGCAAATATTGATTGCATCTTCTTTGATGTTCTTGCTTTAATTTTTTTAAAATTAGTACAAAAAACACAGAAAAAGCATTGATTTTGGCAATTTCGAGCCAATTTCAATGCTTTTTTGCTATATATAATTATTTATAAAATTTTCTCTGCATCTGAAAATTTACTAAACTCGTTTCACTCAAAATCCCCGTGAAGCAAGCTCACGATGTAGTCGAGAACTGTTTGTTGTTCGTCTTTTGTATCCAAATAAACCAAATTGTTATCCACACAAAAGTAGCGGTTGTTTTTATCGCGCCGACCAAAATCGCCCCAGTAATGAGTAGCACGCTCCAAGTTTAGCCCAACCGTCTCATCAAACTCCTGCTGGTGCGCCTGAATACTGCTCCAAATTTCCTCTTTTGTTGAATTTCCTCCAAACCCGAGACAAATTATCCTATCCCGAGGTCTAAGATTAGCAAAAACACTCTCAATTGTAACCCCGCCAGCGTCAATTATGCTTTTTTGCGAGGTTAAAATCTCGTTCCACTCAGCGATTTTTGATACAAATTTGATGAGCGAATCCCCTTTACACGACAAATTTTCGCTACCTAACCCCATTGAATTGACCGATTTTTGTATCGCTTCGCATGAGATTATGTTGGAATTTGGGTACTCTTCTTTTAATTTTTTTGCCAAGGTCGATTTGCCCGACCTGGGTACTCCCACTATAAAAATCATACTATATCCCACCTTTTTAGTGATTATATCACAAAATGTGGTCAAAAAACAATTTTTTTTACCAAGTTTAAAAAGAAAACAAAAAAAACAGTCAAATTTGACTGTACTACTAGCGCTCCATTGTGCTATTATTGTTCTTATCCTCAGCCAGCTTTGTCTGCGACTCAGCGACTACAGACTGCGCCAAAGTCTCCTCGTCTTTTTTAGACTTGGTAGCAGGCATCATCTTACGATATGTATCACAAAAGCAACTAACATTTAGCAAATCATTAATATCGAATTTCATCACAATCTCCCTTATCAGTTTTTAATATGATATCATAGTTTAGATAATCTGTCAATATCAAATTTTGATTTTTGTCAAAAAAAAATTTTTGCAATAATTGTAAGCAAATTCACATTTTTTGCAACTATACCGACTAAAATAGTATACTTAACCCACAAATTTAATCACTAAGTTGCAAAAAGTAGCAAAAAGCGTGAATGTAAAATTTTATAAAAAAATATCAAATTTGTTTGTTTAAAAAATGAATTTGGTGTATAATCTAATATTATGAAAAGAATTACGAAGATTGTATGCACGCTTGGTCCCGCTAGTAGCGACCTAGATGTGATGACCGCTATGTTTAATTGCGGAATGAATGTTGCGAGGCTGAATATGAGC
>CAVFEX010000038.1:0-6818 GCA_963621495.1 bacterium | reverse complement strand
TCCGCCAGTAGTAAGTCATACGAAACAATCATTTAAGGTTGTTTCGTATTTTTATTTGTGGGACTGCTTTGGAATTATCATAGATTTTGAGCGACCACAACTAGAAAATCCATCGCATTTGAATTGGCTAAACCTTCAAAGAGATAAAAATGGCAACTGGATTAAGACAAAAAAGTAAACTTTATTCAATTTTTGGTTCTACAAAAAATCGCGCCTGCAACACCTTTTGTGAAAATCAAATTTCCTTTGGTGTTCAAACGCGATTTCGATTGGCGGAGAGGAGAGGATTCGAACCTCCGGATGCTATTCACATCGCACGCTTTCCAAGCGTGTGCCTTAAACCACTCGACCACCTCTCCAAGCGTATGTGTATGACTATTTTAGCAAAAACACATACAAGTTGTCAACATTTTTATCAAAATTTATTTACGTTCACGGATATATCCACCTATATTAACTAGCCAGTATGGTTCTTTGCTAGGTTGATAAAATGTCCCACTATACTAAATAGTAATGCTAAAATCATTAATTCAACTGAATACAAACAACAAAATTAAATATAATAGATATATGAAATATCAACGAATGCTGTCAATATTTATTTTTGGTGTAATTTTGTTTTGTATTGTTTTTTTGAGTATAATTGCTTGTTTTTTCCCTATGAAATACAGAGCCTATATAATTGAGAGTTGCGACGAATTTGATTTGAACCCCGCATTAGTTGCGAGCGTTATTAATGCCGAGAGTAGATTTAACAAAGACGTTATATCTAATAAGGGTGCAATTGGCTTGATGCAGTTACTCCCCACCACAGCCTGCGAACTCGCAAAAAAACTAGATATGTCTCAATTCACATCACAAGACTTATACACCCCTGATGTAAATATCAGGCTCGGCACATATTATTTATCTACGCTAATCTCGGAATTTATCGACATAAATACCGCTCTGTGTGCCTACAACGCCGGGCCAGGGACGGTAAAAAATTGGCTAAGCAACAACAGCTATAGCCAAAACCAAACGACTCTAGATAATATTCCTTACAAAGAAACGCGTAACTATGTCCGCAAAGTCAGCTTATATCAAAAAATTTATGTCGGATATTTTTGATGTGAATTTTAGTTGACTAAAATTTACTGCTGTGCTAAAATTCTGATATAAAACAAAATGGGTGGATTATGTTTAATTTTTATGTAGATGCATTGGGCGATATGTTTGATGAAGAACTTGCACAAAATGGGCTCTGCCTCGCTCCTAGTAAACTATGTTCGGGTAAAAAAGTTATTAATTTTGATGGCTATCACGACGACGAAACTAGGTTGAATTTTATAAAACAGGTAAGAGCAGGCAAATTGAGTGTGGAATCATTAACCGCAGACGAATGGTTCGATTATTTTAGCGCTGATATAGGGCGTGGCTTTGATATCATCTTTTTTAGCATATCCTTTAGCCTTAGAAAAGACAAAGGTGTAGCACTACGCGAGGCCTTCGCTAGGCTCAATAAAGTATATCCAAACTCCAAAGCAATACTAGTAAACACTTTTACATTTTCACGCGGCACGAGTGAAATTGCATCTCTGGCGCGACTGGTATACAATAAAACCAACAACATTGACGAAGCGCTCGATTTTGCGGAAACAATTATTGGCAAGTTCGTGAGCGTAATTGCGCTAGATGGAATTGAAAACCTACATGCCAGCCCACTGCTAACACCTCTGTCTAGCGAGTTTTCTGGTAGTTCGCTTAGTCTCAAGCCAATAATTAGTATCGACACAGAAGGCAAGTTTAGACTATTTGACAAGGCCCGTGGATACAAATCTGCCATATCGAAACTATACAGCAATGTAAAATCAAATGGTCTAAATGTCGCTGATTACACCTTTAGTATAGTTAGTTTTGACGCTGATGAAGAGGCGCAAGCATTGTATGACCGCTTCCGCAAAATCGTAACCGAGAGCGAAATTCGTTTAGTCAAAATGTCGCCAAACAACGCGGTATTATGTGGCGGTAAATGCATCAGTCTTACTTTCCACAGCAAATATTAATTTTAGTTAAAACAAAAGCCAGTAGGTATTGGGGTATTCCCCAGCCCACTGGCTTTTGTTTTAATAATTTTACTTATTTTTGTAATGTTTCGCTCAAATCAAACTGAATTGCATCAGATTTTTTGCAAGGATTAGGACAATCACAACGCTCATAATCTTCAAAGAAACAGCGATTTTTGTTGAGGTACTTTTGACACAAATCTTGAGACAATATTGCATCATATCCCGCCATTCCTACAAAAACTCTATGCGCCACCTCGCTCGAAACCTTGCGAGTCTCCTCTTGGGCAAGATTACAAGCGCGCTCTTTGAGTCTAGCTATGATAGCTTCGTAATTACCTGTCTCCTGAACAGTAACCAAACGCGCCTGTGGAATATTACCAAGGTTATCTAGGGTACCTACCCATTCTTTATCTAGTCCAGGTATCGCCTTGATGTGGTCAGGGATATAATACTTGATTTCCTTTTGCTTATCTGGATTGTCGATTTTGTAATTTATGGAGCGGTGCCTCTGGAGCTGAGCGAGTGCAGTAGCCGATGTATCATAGTATACTTCGTACGCAGTGCCGTAGTACTCGGGCTTGACATCAAAATCTCCAAAAAGATTGAACTCACGCGCATATGGGTCATTTTTTAGAATAGGATTTATAACTTTGACACCGTCAATTTCGAGGGCACCGATTTTGTCTACAAAATCTGCCATATCGTTATATACTAATAGTTCGTAGGAATTAAATTCGCGCTTTTGCAAAAATTTTTCCGCCCAACCATATATGTAATTCAACTGCCTAATGCTAACGCCATAGCAAATATTCGTCTTGGTGTCCAGACCGGTAATATAGCGCGCATTTTCACGAGCAATTTGGCGAATATTACGCAAAGCACGCTTGTCATCTTCGGCTGACGGGTTCTTTTCTAGCAAATCATCATAGATTTTTTTATAAAAATAATCAAATACAGTTTTTTCTTTCGTGGTCAGCACAAGGTCCTTGTGTCTACCGCTAGTTTCCTCTGTGCTATATACATGCAAATTGTTGAGATACATACAAAAAATTTTACTCACATCTTCAATAGCCAAAGACACTGTTTCAAAATCAAATCCGCTGTGATGGCGTTTTACTAGAGTGTCATCCAAACGCGCCAAAGTTTTTGCCATAGGTTCCGTTTTAAAAGTCTCCACAGGGTTATTAGATACACAAGTCGCCATAATTTTTGCACCCAGGACTAGTGGTGCCGACTTGCCCTCTGGCATAAATTGCGGTTCCACTTTAGAGTGTTGAATCAAAGTAATTTTCATATTTTATCCTCCGTAAAAAATTCACTTTATAATATCAAGCAAACCCGAATCTGTCAATTAAAATAACCTAATTTATTTAGTAATATAGTGATAAAAAATAAATTTATAAATTTTTTTGATTTTTTTTGAATTTTCTGTTGACAATAGACAAAAAAAATGCTATCATAAGAAAGTCATCAATTGACAAATGGTCCCTTGGGGGTGTAGCTCAGTTGGCTAGAGCACCTGCCTTGCAAGCAGGGGGTCAAGGGTTCGAATCCCTTCATCTCCACCAACCAATAGGATTATAGGACACTATAATCCTATATATTTATGGGAAGTTAGCTCAGCTGGTTAGAGCACACGCCTGATAAGCGTGAGGTCGGTGGTTCAAGTCCACTACTTCCCACCAAAGTCGTCAATGCTTGAACACCGACAATATTTACGATATTTTTGTAAAAAGTGTCGCTGGCGTTGTAATATTTTAAAAAGCCCACTAGTTGAGGCTTTTTTTATTGCTATATAGAAAACGAATACTAATAAAGTAGTGGACTTAAACGACCTCAAACGCTCGTGAGCAAAACGCCATCTCTTCGCGTGCTCCAGCTAGTCAAAACTTTCACTCAATACGGAAATGCTCCTCGTTTGCGAACATAAGCTTTTTCGTCGGGGCAACAAGTCCACTACTTCCCACCACAATCACATAATCCGAACACTTATTTTGTGGCAGGCTTTGCTGTGTTGGTTTATGAATTTAAGAAACAGAAAAAGACAGGACTAAACAAAAGTCCTGTCTTTTTCTGTTGTTAATAAAAAGCCACAAAGCTACCTAAAAGTTTTCTAGTAACAATAAAATTTGACATCAACTTTATTGTTACAATATAAAATAACGATGATTTTTAATTAGACACACAACATACTCTCTATTACCCCCGCCAACAACGAATAGGCACACAAATTATAAAGTGCCTAACTAGCATTGCACAATTTTTTTTGTTTGCTCTCGCGCACGATTTCACTCAACCGCTCATATACACGATCGGAGCAATCTTTCCAGTTTATGTAGAGGTCGTCCGAAGCTTTTTTGCCAATTTCCGCCAGCTTTTGCCTATTACTCAAAGCCTCGATAATTTTATCCGCAAAATCGGTCGTATCGTCTTTTGACAAAAATCCGTTTACCCCGTCTTCCACACCATATCCAGCACACGTATTTTCGACAAAAACACCCGGGGTGGAATACGCGGCAGCCTCAACCTTGACTAGCCCAAAGGTATCATAAATGGACGGGAATAGTAATAAATCTGCGCGCGCGTTGATGAGAGGAAACAGCCTGCGCTCCAAAAAGCCGGTAAAAACAACCTCGTCATCAGTAAATTCCAATTTTTTGGCAAGTTTTTTCAACTTTTCTAGTTCCGCACCCTTGCCAACTACATAAAACTTGAATTTGATGCCCTTGTCTTTGACTTTTTTGAGGCTCTCTAGTATAAAGTCAATCCTCTTAAGTTTCATCACCCTGCCGACATAGATTAGTACGTTTTCATCTTCTTGAATACCAAATTCCTCATTTGCCTGTTTTTTTAATTCATCAAGGTTGGTACATTTTTCGAGTTCGGTACCCAAAGGCTGATAGGTAATCTTACCCGTGTATCCGTACGAACGCAATTGCTCCCCTACAATCGGAGAACAAACAAAAACCTCATCAAATTTGTTGTAGGTCTTGCCGAGATTTTTTACCATCTGCTCAGCTATCCAGTCCGACTTGACCAAACTCCTAAAGATGGGGCGCATATTGGAGTGAAAAGTCGCAACCGCGGGAATATTTTTCTTTTTTGCTAATTTTAGCCCATACTTAGCCATATTAAATGGCGAGTGAATATAGACAATGTCGGGGTCAATTTCGTTGACCTCTTTTTTAAATTTTGTATCTAATTCAGGCAAGCCATAATAATCATTAAGTATAGGGACATGTATACTCTTGCACCTGTGAATCTTGTACGGGAATTTGTCTACATATCCTTTTTTATTTTTGGGCACAATTACATTAATATCAGCCCTATCATTCAAGTTAAGACAATAGTTGTGTACACAATTTACGACTCCATCAACATCAGGCAGGTATACATCCATACCCACCAAAATTTTTATTTTTTCTTCCATCTGCTCCATAAAAAAGACTCCTCTCGATTATTCGCTATATTTTATCTAATTTGTTTATACAAAATTTCATTATGCTAAAAAACATCTAGCAAATATTAGTATAAAATATCCCCGAGGTAAAGTCAATCAAATATAGCCAATTAATTACCATAATTTACACGATTATTGCTTGATATATGTCCCGCATTGCGTGCACCCCTCGCCCTCATCGAGTACGGTTATACCGTTTGCCCGACAATTCCCGCTACAGTTAAAGAGACAATCTCCCGCCTGACAAAACAAATTTACATCGCGCAAATGCCGAGAGTTGGAGTAATTTTCCATATCCGCCTCAAACATATTTTTACTAAAGTCCTCTGGTTTGCGTGTCATATCGGGGTCAAAAGTCCTGCACTGTACCCCACCAGAAATATCCACATTTTTTGCCACACAAGAGTAGGCGTCGTTGAATTTACAACTAGTTTTGCGGCATTTTATATCCATAATAAACCTCCGTTTTTTATAATTTTGCACCGAAAAGTAAGAATTATACACTTTTCGTACGGTAAATTTATTAAAAGGAACATAAAATTGATACATAAGAGTTTACAAGAACTCTATTTTATATTATAATTAGTACACAAGGAGGCGAAAATATGCAAGTTATTTTATTACAAGACATCAAGGGCACCGGAAAAAAGGGCGATGTAGTTAGCGTGAGCGATGGATACGCGCGCAATTTTTTGATAAAAAAGGGGCTCGCCCAGCCCGCCAATAGCACAAATCTCAACATCAATAGCCAAGCCAAGGTAGCAAAAGAGTATCATCGTCAAGTCGAGCGCGACAATTTTAAAATTGAGGCGAATAAATTGAAAGGCAAAAAAGTTGTCATCCGCGTCAAAGTTGGCGACAATGGTAAACTCTTTGGCGCAGTTACCTCAAAAGAGGTTGCCGACAAACTCAGCGAAATGGGAGTTCAGGTTGACAAGAAGATGATTTCCCTACCTTTGATAAAACTAATCGGCAGTTATTCAGCAAAAGCGCGTTTTGCGGAACAAATTGAAACAAATTTTACTGTTACGGTCGAACCAGAGTAATTTGCTCATAAGGTTGTTAACACAAAAATCAGCAACATCAAATTGCTGATTTTTTTATTCGGGGAATTTTAGTTTGATTATCGCTTATTGATAGATTATTTTAATATTAATTTTTGCTGAACTTTATTGTTGATTTTCATATTTGATTGAGCAATTCGTTTTAAAATAAGTCCTAATTTGTTTTATAAAATTGATTAATTAATTTTATTTTAATAAAACAAAAAGGGCGGACATCTTGTCCGCCCTTGGGGTTTATATTAAGGC
>CAVFEX010000037.1:0-6872 GCA_963621495.1 bacterium | reverse complement strand
TTAAATTCGCTAGCAATTGCTATTTGCTTGTTCAAGACATCAAACTGCGCTCGTTTTGTATCGCGAGTTGTGTGATAATCTAGCCCAATTTCCCCAATCGCCACAACTTTTGGGTTATTTGCATTTTCGCGCAAAAATTTGGCGACATCTTGTTTGTACTCTTGGCAATTGTCCGGATGAACTCCGATAGCACAAAACACTCTCGACTGACTATTAGCGAGCCCTAATGAAGAGATGCTACTCTCAAAAGAAAAACTCGGGCAAATCACTCGCCCCACCGTCTCGGTGTTCAAATTCTGTAAAATTTCGGGCAAAATGTCCGCCATTTTTTCGTCATTTATATGAGAATGTGTGTCAATCAACATAATTTTCTCCTTTTCGTACATAATTATAGCAATTTTTGTGCGAATAGTAAAGTTTTTTCATAAAATACACGCCCTCAAAATACGATATTGTATGAAAAAAATTTGGTTTTTGATGGTGCTCAGCAGTATCGCAACCTTGATATTTGTCAACCCAGAAGATTGCGTAAATGCGCTAATGAACGCAGGAAGCGATGCCGTAACACTCACTATAAAATTGCTGGGAATTTACGCCGTGTGGCTGGGAATAATCGCGCTAGTAGACGCGACCGGCTTATCTAACAAAATGGCGTCGCTACTCGAACCCGCCATTGAGTGGCTCTTTGGAAAAACTGACCCCCAAACAAAGCGATATCTAGCCCTCAACCTCTCCACAAATATTCTAGGGCTCGGCAATGCTTGCACCCCAACAGGGCTCAAGGCAATGGAGGGACTGGACAGACTAAACGGAAAAGGCACAATCGCGTCAACTGCAATGATTATGCTAATTGTCCTCAACGCAACTAGTATCCAATTAATTCCCACCACGATTATTGGCCTAAGACAACAATTCGGTTCAAATGCTAGTAGCGATATCATCTTGCCAACCCTGATTACCACAACCATATCTACAGCACTCGCCGTACTGTTTGTTAAGATTTTTTCTAAAATAAAAAGGTACAAGCGAAAATGATTAATCCTAGCGTGTATATCCTGCCAATTTTGATAATATTGCTACTTTTGTACTCAGCAAAAAAACGCGTAAACGCGTACGCGACTTTTGCTCAAGGCGCAAAAGGTGCTATTGAATTGTGTTTGGACCTTTTACCATTTTTGGTTACAATATTCGTGGCGATACAATTATTCAAAATCAGCGGGCTTACGGGATATTTGTCCCAAATTTTGTCGCCTATAATGCGAGCAATTAATATTCCCACCGAACTTACCGAGTTAATGCTGGTGCGTCCGTTTAGTGGGAGCGGAAGTCTAGCATTGCTCGAAGATATCTACTCAAATTATGGCGCCGATAGTTATGTGGCTAGGTGCGCGAGCGTAATTATGGGTAGTAGTGAGACGATTTTTTATGTCGCAACAATTTATATCAGCAAAACTAATGTAAAAAAACTCCTTTACGCTATACCCGTAGCCTTGATATGTAATCTTATTTCCGCGATAATCGCGTGTTGCGTGTGCTATGTGATTTAACTCCGCCATTTTGATAAAATAAAATCTTCTCCGTGCCCCGAATGCACACAAATTTTTGAGTCCAAGCCATTCAACCAATCAATGCTGACTTTTAAATCATCTAGACTGCCTGTAGGTAAATCAGCTCTACCTACCCCGCCACCAGAGAATATAAGGTCGCCAACAAAAATGTCGGTATCGTCATATATGCAAATACTGTCCGATGTATGTCCTGGGGTAAATTTAATTTTAAAAACTATATCATCACAAAATTTTACAACATCTCCGTCCTTAATTATTTTGTAATTTGATAAACTTGAAAAATCAATTTTTTCGCCTGTAATTCCATACTCTAGCGTAATGTTAGGGTCCGCTAAATTAAATTTTGTGCGTTCGGTTAGATAAACTGTGGATTTTTGATAGTCCACTAGACTCCTGCAATGGTCTGCGTGGCAATGAGTGAGAATTGTAGCCACTATATTTTTATTACAACCATAGCGCTCGAATAGAATCCTATTAATTCCCCCTAACTCAAAACTAGGGTCAATTACTATAGCATTTCCCCCGCTAACACAAATATAACTATTACTATACAACTTAGGACTTGCCAGGTTACCATCAATTTTTATTATTTCCATAACTACCTCTCGGAGCAGTTTAACAAAATTTCAACAATTTTGCAATTGATTTGATAGACTAAACGCACAAATTAGGGTATAATTATTGTTGAACCAAATTTAGGAGGAAAAATGAAAAGAGATTTATTCAAACTAATGCACCCGAGTTCAGTAGCAATCATCGGGGCTAGCACCAAGCCTGGTAGTGTGGGTAACGAACTAATTTTACGCGCAACTGAGGCACGCTTTGCTGGGAGATTAGTCGCAGTCAACCCGAAATCAGATGAGATTTGCGGGGTACCTTGTTATCCCAAAATTGCTGATGTACCTTTTGTGATTGATACCGCAGTGATAGCAGTACCTGCTCCTAAAGTATTAGGAGTAATCGTAGAATGCAATCACGCAAATTGCAAAAATGTGGTCATTATCTCTAGCGGGTTCAAAGAAACAGGCGCGGAAGGCAGAGCGCTCGAAGATGAAATTCGTGCTTATGCAGATGAAAATGATATGACTATTGTAGGACCTAATTGCCTAGGAATAGTGAACTTTAGCCCTGAGTTAAACCTAAATGTTTGCTTTGCTCCTCTACAACCAGTCGCTGGCAGTGTAGGTTTTGCTACACAATCAGGAGCACTCGCTAGCGGAATTATTAATATGCTCCCTAGCCTCAAAATTGGTCTTGCGCAGATGATATCACTAGGCAACCAATGTCAAATCAATAGTATAGACGTATTACGCACTTGGGAAAACGATGATGAAATCAAGGTAATTTTGTTGTACCTTGAATCTATTCCTGACGAACGCGAGTTTAGAGAAGTTGCGAGTAGAATTTCTCTAAAAAAACCGATTTTGGTAATCAAGTCAGGCAGGTCAAAGCGCGGAGCTCAGGCCTCTGTTTCACATACAGGGAGTCTCGCTGGCGATGACACAACTGTAAATGGACTTTTTGCTAGTTGCGGGATAATTCGCGAAATAGATTTGCGCGACCTATTTAGTTCTGCCCAAGTCCTCAGCAAATGCCCGATACCTACTGGAGAAAATATAGCGATTATCACAAATGCTGGTGGTCCTGGCATTATGGCCACCGATTCGGCTAGCGATTTTGGACTAAATTTAGCCGATTTATCGGACAAAACAAAGGCGAAATTACGCAGTGTGCTTTCCCCTTCTGCTAGTGTAAACAACCCCGTTGATGTAGTTGCTAGTGCGACAGCAGAACAGTATGAAGAGAGTGCCAAAATCTTGCTTGACGCGAAAGAAGTGGACATACTATTTGTAATTTATTTATATATTACAGGGAAAAATGATATCCAAATTATGTCTGCACTTGAAAATTTAAAACGCACCCACCCCAACAAGCCAATTATTACTATGCTACTGACTACGACTAATTTTGATAAAGAATTAGCACAGGCTCTACCTAATTGCACCATACCTACTTTTGACTCAATCGCTGAGGCGATGCTAGGCCTTAGCAGATTAGTTGACCGCAAAAGATATCTTGAGGAGCACACATCTGCTAGTAAAATACAACTCCTAGTAGACAAGGAGTCGACTCGCAAAATATTAGACTACGCCAAATCACAAAAAATCAGCCAGCTTACGACTCTGCAGAGTCTACAGATTTTTGCAAATTATGGGTTAGCAATTCCAAAATTTGGCAATGCACAAAGTGTCGCCGATGCAAAACGAATTGCTAGTCAAATTGGCTATCCTGTAGTACTAAAAATTTCTAGCAAAACTGTTACGCACAAATCAGATATTGGCGGAGTAGTTACAAATATCAAGACTGAAGAGGAATTAGTCGAACATTGGAATAGACTGCTCGATAGACTACACCAAGCAAAACTAATTGACTCACTAGACGGAATTGTAGTAATGCAACAAATCAAGGGCGCAAATCGTGAATTAGTCGCTGGCGTTATCAAGAAAAACGGCACACATCAGATGATGTTTGGCCTGGGCGGGATTTTCGTAGAAGCCCTACACGAAATAGCATTTAGACCTTGTCCACTTACTTCGTTTGATGCCAAACAACTAATTCACAGTAGCAAGGCACAGAATATCTTAGGCAATTTACGCGGACTAGGCGCTGTAGATGAGAACAAATTGCTAGATTGTCTGTTAAGGCTCAGTCAATTAGTAACTGATTTTCCAGAAATTAATGAAATAGACGCTAACCCAATTATGATTGACAAAAACGGCGAAATCTCTGTTGTTGATTCCAGAATTGTATTCTAAACAATAAAATCACTCAAATAGAGTGATTTTATTTTACTTTTTGAACCAAAATAGTTATAATAAATATGGAATTGGTTTGAATTCAATTTTGATTAAACCAACCAAGGAGGTTTTTTTGATGCAAAAATATTTTATAGCATACGGCACAAACATCAAAACTGATGAATTGGCAAAAAGTTTCCCAGAAGCAAAAATAATAAGTTATGGATATGTAAAAAACTACGCATTAGAATTTGTGGGCTTTAATGGGCACGCAATCGCTGTCGCTAGAAAAAAGCGTGGCGAAAAATTGCCTGTGGCGATTTGGGATTTCCCGAAAGAAATGCGCTATACCCTATCAAACTTTGAATCATTCCCATACCTTTATGAGCGCAAGACTGTTACTGCACAAGTCGGCAAAATGCGTCTCCGCGGAGAAATCTATGTTACAAAGCAAAAATTGAATTACGGCAAGCCTAGCAAGGACTACCTTAACAAATTAAAAGATGCCTATATAGAGGCTGGTTTTGACCCGCAACTCATTGACATAGCACTTTCCCGCCAACCCGACACGGTTACTCTACCTATTGAGGAGAAATAATGCGGATAGAATTCCCTGATTATGATAATTGTTGTGTTAATATTACTTGTTCTATTCAAAAGCATTTTGGCATACAACCAAGACACAAGACTCTCGGTATTGTGGATAAGGAGTTAGAGAAAAATTATAAGAACATAGTAATACTTTTGCTAGATGGTTTAGGTCAGAAAATTTTGCAAGAGGTTTTACCTAAAAATAGTTTTTTGCGTAAAAACTTTGCTCAAGAATTGAGCGCGGTATACCCTAGCAGTACCGTCCCCGCGACAGTCAGTATCAAGACGGGTTTGAGCCCAGTAGAACACGCGTGGTGGGGGCATTTTCTGTACTTTAAAAATCTGGGACAGACGGTAAATGTCTATACAAATACCGATATGTTCAGTAAAAAGAAAGTTTCAAAAGATGATGTAGCACATTATAATATACCTTATTTGTGTTTTTTGGACCAAGTGAGTGAGCGTAATCCCGATGTGCACGCATACACCGTTTGCCCTGCTAACGCTAGGGACAACTTTTCCACCTCCCAAGTTACTTGCAACAATTTGACAGATATGTCAGAATATATTGCGACACTTTGTAACCTGGACGGCAGGCGCCTAATATATGGATATCTCGATTCTCCTGATAGCGTGATGCACAAATTCGGCTATGACTCGCCCGAAGTTAGCAAACTTCTCAATGATATCAATTATCAAGTCGAAGATTTATGCCAAAAATGCCCAAATACTCTATTTTTGATTACGGCGGACCACGGTCAAATTATAAACAAAGAAGTTCGCGACCTTACACTTTACCCTGACTTTTTGGACACCCTTTATATGATGCCGACAGGTTGCTCGCGCGCTATGAGTTTTGTAGTGAAATCTCACAAACACAAGGAGTTTCGTAAATTATTCACTAAATACTTTGATGATAAGTTTATACTTTTTACAAAGGAACAAGTGCTAAAAAACAACTTGTTGGGTACTGGAACCTGCCACGACCAACTCGACAACCTATTGGGCGATTATTTAGTTTGCGCCACTGATGACTGTTCTTTGGTTTACTCTACAATTTACGGTTCAGCGCGCCCCGAGCCGAAGGGAATTCACGGCGGATTGACACTCCCAGAAATGCGAGTACCGCTCATAATTTACGGCGACAAAGTTAACGAAAAAAAGGAATCTTACTAATGAACTCAACAAAAATCGAAGTTGATAATCTTGACACACAAAATCTAACTTTTGACCCGGATTTAAATCCCCAAACTAGAGAGCCGAAAAAGTCTTTTGCAAAAATTTTGAGACAAGTCTTCTTTTTTACTTGTTTTTCAGCAGGCGCTGCCCTCATTCAAATAGGCTCGTTTACCCTGCTAAACGAATTATGTTCTCTACCTTATTGGCCAGCGTATCTTTCTTCCCTGTTGTTATCTATTATTTTCAATTTTACTTTTAACCGCAAAGTAACTTTTCGCTCTGTAAATAATATTCCGCGGGCATTTTGCTTGGTTGTGCTGTACTACCTAATTTTTACACCATTATCCACAATGCTCGGGCAAAACCTAACCGATATAGGCTATAATGAGTATTTAATACTAATATGTACTATGCTTATTAATTTCGTGAGTGAGTTTTTCTATCAAAAATTGTTCGTTTTTGACAAGACAAAAGATGATGACACGGCACACGCAAAAACAATTACCGCAACAGACCTAGCATATACAGACTATAAATGTGTTGACACACTGCCGAGTGCAATTATAAAACATCACTCCACTCAGCCCCCAAAAATGTCCTCTCGCTCTCTTAAATCTCAAATTTATAAAATCCGAGTTCAGGAGTAACTCTCTTTGTGATATAATTTATTAAAACAAGTACCCCCAAAAGTAATTTACTTTCGGGGGTACTTGTTTTTCTTTAGTTTTTTAAACTA
>CAVFEX010000036.1:0-6903 GCA_963621495.1 bacterium | reverse complement strand
CGGTTGCTCCTTTTGTGCTAGTTTTGGTTGTTACTGTACTTCTCGCTATCAAACGCACGATTTTCTGCGCTTGGGCGTCTAGTATGGTTGTACAAAATACGGGAGTGTGGACTTCGCTAGGTAATAGCTTGCAAGATGTTTTCAAGAATTTTGGTAAGATATTTGCTAGACAGTTCGTGCTCACGATTAGTATAATTGCTATTACTATTGCTTCGATTATTCTCACGGCTTCTGTGGGGCTGATTCTTACAATTCCGGCAGGAGTAGTCTTTTGCGTGGTAATGAATATGGTAATCTATTTCCATATCAATGGTCTCAAATTTTATGTAGATGATGACGTGATTGTATCGTCCAAGAAAAAAGAAAGTTGGGAAAATATCAATTCATTGAAAGATATAATTTAAGAAAAAATAATATATAAAGGAGAAATAAAATTGAATAATGATTTGCAACAAGGCGGGGCTGAAAATAACATTACAGCGGAGCCAAACGCGACTAATTCTACAGCGCCCGTTGTAACAAAAAAGATAATAAATAAAAAATCTCGCAGAGATTTTGTTAAGGCGGTTGTAGAAGATGATGCTGTGAGTGGTAATAAAAATATTCGCAATTTCAAACCTCGTAAACAACCTAACAAAAAAGGTGCGCAAGCTCACGCCAAAGTTAATACAAGACAGAGGAGTGGTAAAGGGCTAGAAGTTATGTTTTTCGGCGGAGTAGGAAAAGTAGGAGACAACATAACCGCACTTCGTTTTGGCGATGATATTTTGGTAGTTGACTGCGGTGTAGGATTTGCTGAACCCGATATGCCGGGTGTAGATTTGGTTATTCCTGATATGTCTTGGCTCAAGGCTCATAAGTCGATGATCAAAGGTATATGCATAACTCACGCACACGAGGACCATATCGGTAGTTTACCATATTTTCTAGATGATGTTAGAGCGCCTGTATATGCTAGTAAATTGAGTATTGCGTTTATTGAAAACAAACTGCGCGAGTTTCCGCGCGTCAAAATGAAAGGCGTTGCTGTCAACCCTGGCAATGTGGTAAAAATCGGCTGTTTTACAGTGGAATTCATTCACGTCAATCACTCAATTCCGGGTGCGTACGCTTTGGCAATTACTACACCAGTTGGATTAGTATTTGTATCGGGAGACTTTAAGATTGACTTTACTCCGATTGCTGGAGATACTACCGACCTTTCGCGTATAGGCGAGTTGGGTAGAAAAGGCGTGTTGCTTATGATGTGCGAGAGTACAAATATTGAGCGCCCTGGTATGAGTATGAGTGAGAGTGTAGTAGGGGCGACTTTGGCAGAAATTTTTGAACAGGCGAAAGACAGGAGAATTATTGTTACCTCCTTTGCTTCTAATGTTCATCGCGTACAGCAAATTATGGATTTGGCGAAAAAATACAACCGTAAAGTTGCTTTTGCCGGGCGTAGTATGATCAATAATATGGAATTAGCTATGAAAATTGGCGAAATCAGATTTGACCATAAGCAGATTATAGACATTGAAAAAGCTGGTAGACTCAAGGACCACGAGATTATGATTTTGGGTACTGGTAGCCAAGGGCAAGAACACACAGCGATTGACCGTATGGTAAACGGGGAAATTCCTGGTATCCGTATCGGTACTAATGATACAGTCATATTCTCATCATCGCCAGTTCCTGGTAATGAAAAATCTGTTACCAAGATGATAAATGAATTGATTGCCAAAGGTGCCAATGTAATTTATGATGATTTGAGCGATGTACACGCTTCGGGGCACGCTTGTCAGACGGAATTTATGATAATGCACAAACTAATTAGGCCAAAATTCTTCTTGCCTATGCACGGCGAGATAAAACACCTAAAATACCACGAGCAGTTTGCTATTAAAATGGGTATCAAACAACAAAACATCATCGTGCCACATGTGGGCTCGGTAGTTGAATTGACTCCTAATTCAATGATAGAACTCGCAGACGTTCGTTCGGGCGAAAAGTTGGTAGATGGCAAGACTATTTGTGAATTGGAAAATTCTGTTGTCAAAGATAGGCTACAGCTCGCTGAAGATGGTATTTGTATAGTAGCGCTGAGTGTAAACGCTCGTACAGGGCAGGTTTTGGCTGGACCTGATATTATTCCACGTGGGTTTATTTATCCGCAAGAAATGGGCGATATTATCAAGGAAGCCAAGCAAGTTACGCTAAATGCGCTTCAGAGTACTGGCGCTGAAAAGATTGATTGGCAAGAGATGAAGGCAATTATACGTAGGACGCTGACGAATCTGTTTTTCAAACGTACCAAACGTAAGCCTTTGATTATTCCTACAATTATGGAGTTGTAAATCGTGGATGAATATTTGACGAGATTAGAAAAATACGCTAGAAAAAACAGAATACCTGTTGTGTTGCCTGATACGAGAGAGTTTCTATGCAATTTAGTAAAAACTAACCAGCCTCAGCGAATTCTCGAAATAGGTATGGCTATTGGTTTTTCTGGATCTAATATGCTAAAAAGTTATGATAAGGCAGAGTTGGTTTGTTGCGAGGTTAGCAAGCCTAATATTGAAGAAGCGTGCGAAAATTTTAGAGCCCAGGGTTTAGAAGATAGAGTGCAAATTATTGAGGGCGATTGTATGGTTACTTTGCCAAAGTTGATTGGGCAGAAATTTGATTTGATATTTTTAGATGGGCCCAAGACGTTTTATCTAGATATGATAGACTTGATTTTGCCTTTGTTAGATAGACGAGGAGTCTGGGTGTCTGATAATGTGCTGTTTAGAGGTATGGTGCGCGATGGCGCAGAAATTACCGAGCATAGATTTGAAAGAACTGCAAGAATACTAGACGAGTTTTTGACTAAGTTACAGCAAGACGAGAGACTGGATACGGAAATTTTGCATATAGGCGACGGCTTGAGCGTAGTAAAATTTAGAGGTGGAGAAAATGAATAAGTTAGAGGTTTTAGCACCAGCTGGCGATATTGAAAAACTTAAGACTGCATATTATTTTGGAGCCGACGCGTGTTATTTTGCTGGTAAAAAATGGGGCTTGCGTGCTTTTAGTGAGAATTTTGCCAATGATGAGTTGAGTGAATATGTGGAGTATGCCCACAGTTTGGGTAAAAAAGCATACATAACTGTCAATATTCAGGCACACAATAGCGATTTTGATGGATTGGGAGAATATTTAATATATTTAGAGAAGATTGGCGCTGATGCTGTGATTGTTTCTGATGCGGGCGTGATGAGTTTGTGTAAATCTGTTGCTCCAAAGTTACCTATTCATCTGTCTACTCAGGCGTGTGCTACCAATAAGTATTCGGCAAAATTTTGGGCTGACGCCGGCGCTAGCAGGATAATTTTGGCTAGAGAATTAAGTATTGACGAAATCAAAGAAATACGCGATTTTTTACCGCAAAATGTAGAACTCGAGGCGTTTGTTCATGGGGCTATGTGTATTAGCTATAGCGGACGATGCTTGTTGAGCAACTATTTTACCGGCAGAGATAGTAATCGCGGTGCCTGTGTGCAGGCATGCAGATGGGAGTATTATATTACCGAGAAATGTCGCAAAGATTCTGGACAGGGCGAAGAGTACGAGATTCAGCAAGACGAGGAGAGTACTTATATCCTTAATAGCAAAGACTTGTGTATGATAAATTACCTCGATAAGCTAGCTGATGCAGGCGTAACAAGTTTCAAGATTGAGGGTCGTATGAAATCTCCTTATTATGTTGCAAACGTGGTAAACACATATCGTAGGGCGGTGGATATTTTGGAAAGAGACCCTAACGAGTACAAAATTGACCCTGCTCGCGTCTCGGAATTGGAAAAATGCAGTCATCGTAGATTTACTACTGGATTTTTTTTGCACGAAGGCGACAGAGAATTTTTGCAATCAAGTCAGCCCGTGTCTACGTATGATTTTGTTGCACAAGTTGTTAGGAGCAGTGAGGGAGATTTTGCTCTTGTTGAACAGAGAAATCGTTTTAGAAAAGGGGATAAACTAGAGATTTTGTCTCCTTATGACACGTTCAATCAGACTTTTGTGGTTGACGAAATGTATAATGAAGATGGGGAAATCGTAATTGACGCTTTTTTAGTTCAACAAAAACTTAAAATCAAATGTCCGTTCGTGTTGCACGAGGGCGATATTTTGCGCAAGAAAAAAGGGGACTAACCCCCTTAAATAAATTATATTATAGAAACTGGGTATCTAGAAGAGTTCTCTACTATTCTTTATTTAATATTGTAGTGAGCTTTTAATCGAGGAAGAGCTTCTGGATATGCGGGTTCTATTTTTTTATTTATCGTATATGTGCCAGTCAATCTCGGCCTGTTTCATAGATTTTAGGAATTCATTACATTTGCTAAAATGCTTGCAACCAAAAAATCCCGAATACGCCGAAAGTGGACTAGGATGAGGTGCTGTTAATATAAAATGCCGTGTTTTGTCTATTGTATCGCCGATTCGTTTTGCGTTGTTGCCCCATAACAAGAATATTACTGGAGATTGTCGCTTGTTAAGATACTCAATTATTGCGGTAGTGAATTGTTCCCAGCCTTTATCTTTGTGGGAGTTTGCCATACCGTGGCGTACGGTTAATACGGAGTTCAACAGCAGTACACCTTGCTTTGCCCATTGCGTCAAATCTCCTGAAATTGGGATAGGATATCCTAAGTCGTTGTGGATTTCTTTGTAAATATTTTGTAAGCTAGGAGGTAATTTTACGCCTTTTTGAACAGAAAAAGCTAGTCCGTGTGCCTGATTTGGTTCGTGGTATGGGTCTTGACCGATAATCACGACTTTTACTTTATCATAAGGCACCAAATTTAGTGCACAAAAAACATTGTCCGGTTCAGGATATATTGTGTAGTGCTCGTACTCGTTGTCCAAAAAGGCTTGTAATTCTTTATAATAGGGCTTTTCGAATTCAGGTTTTAAAAGTTCGTACCACGATTTTGATATTTTCATTGTTGGCTATTCCTTTTTGTTTTTTATAAAATATCATTTTTTGTACACAAAAGTCAAACGATTTTGGACCTTATATATAATATATAGGGGGGAGATTGTGTTTAAAAATGTGGTCAATTCGGCTCAAAAATCGCGAACACCCGGATAGGTTGACCGAATTGACTCCAAAAATGGGCAAAAAACCCAACTTTTTTTAAAATTTCTAAAAAAACTTTGAAAAAAGTTGTTGACATTCTCTTTCATTACTGCTATAATGGACACTGTCATCACGTGAATAACGTGTGGCGAGCACTTTGAAAATTGAATAGTTTTATACAAGATTTAGATAAGGTTTTTTGAGTTCTTGTCAATTCTGTACATTAGTACAAAAAATTAACAATTAATCAAAATCTCAAATTACGCAAGTAGTTTGGTTTTGAGTCATAATTAAACATTAGAGTTTGATCCTGGCTCAGGACGAACGCTGGCGGCGTGCTTAATACATGCAAGTCGTACGAGGTATAGCAATATGCCGAGTGGCGAACGGGTGAGTAACACGTGAGTAACCTGCCCTATACAGGGGGACAACAGCTGGAAACGGCTGCTAATACCGCATAAGACCACAGCACCGCATGGTGCAGAGGTAAAAGGCTACGGCCGGTATAGGATGGGCTCGCGCACTATTAGCTAGTTGGTGAGGTAATGGCTTACCAAGGCTGCGATAGTTAGCCGACCTGAGAGGGTGATCGGCCACATTGGAACTGAGACACGGTCCAGACTCCTACGGGAGGCAGCAGTAGGGAATATTGGGCAATGGAGGAAACTCTGACCCAGCAACGCCGCGTGAAGGATGAAGGTTTTCGGATTGTAAACTTCTGTTATGAGAGAAAAATAAATGATGGTATCTCATGAGTAAGCCCCGGCTAACTATGTGCCAGCAGCCGCGGTAATACATAGGGGGCAAGCGTTGTCCGGAATCACTGGGCGTAAAGAGAGCGTAGGCGGCTTTGCAAGTCGTGGGTGAAAGCCCGGAGCTTAACTCCGGAATTGCCCTCGAAACTGTAAGGCTTGAGTATGGGAGAGGAAGATGGAATTCCAAGTGTAGCGGTGGAATGCGTAGATATTTGGAGGAACATCGGCGGCGAAGGCGATCTTCTGGAACATTACTGACGCTGAGGCTCGAAAGCGTGGGGAGCAAACAGGATTAGATACCCTGGTAGTCCACGCCCTAAACGATGGATACTAGATGTAGGAGGTGTCGACCCCTCCTGTGTCGTAGCTAACGCGATAAGTATCCCGCCTGAGTAGTACGTTCGCAAGAATGAAACTTAAAGGAATTGACGGGGACCCGCACAAGCAGAGGAGCATGCGGTTTAATTCGTCGATACGCGAAGAACCTTACCAAGGCTTGACATTGGATGAATAGCATAGAAATATGTGAAGTGATAGCAATATTACATCTAAACAGATGGTGCATGGTTGTCGTCAGCTCGTGTTGTGAAATGTTGGGTTAAGTCCCGCAACGAGCGCAACCCTTGCCTTTAGTTGCCAGCATTTAGTTGGGCACTCTAGAGGGATTGCCGTAGATAATACGGATGAAAGTGGGGATGAGGTCAAATCAGCATGCCTCTTACGCCTTGGGCTACACGCGTGCTACAATGGTTACTACAAAGGGATGCTAACCCGCGAGGGGGCGCAAACCCCAAAAAAGTAATCTCAGTTCAGATTGTAGGCTGCAACCCGCCTGCATGAAGTAGGATTTGCTAGTAATCGCGAATCAGAATGTCGCGGTGAATACGTACTCGGGTCTTGTACACACCGCCCGTCACGCCATGGGAGTTGGGGGTGCCCAAAGTCGCTGAGCTAACCCGTAAGGGAGGCAGGTGCCTAAGGCAAAACCAATGACTGGGGTGAAGTCGTAACAAGGTAGCCGTATCGGAAGGTGCGGCTGGATCA
>CAVFEX010000035.1:4704-7066 GCA_963621495.1 bacterium | reverse complement strand
TTTACACCCATAGAGTAGTTACCCTTACCGTCAAATGACTTTGCAGAAATACCTCTAAAGTCACGAACACGAGGCAATGCAACAGAAATCAATCTGTCCAAAAACTCCCACATTCTGTCGCCACGCAAGGTAATTTTTGCACCAATCTTCATACCCTCACGGAGTTTGAAATTCGCAACAGCTTTTTTAGCGGTTGTAACGAGTGGCTTTTGACCAGTAATCAAGCCCAACTCATCTACAGCCATATTAAAGCTCTTGGAATTGTCTTTTACATCACCAAGACCAGCATTTACCACAATTTTGTTGATGTGTGGAACTTGATTAATGTTCTTGTAGCCCCTCTCTTTTTCTAGAGCAGGTACAACCTTTGTTTCATAGAACACTTGCAGGCGAGGTTTTGCCCTCTTGCTAGTGTTTTTGCTATCGGTTACAGTTTCTTTAGCAACCTGATTAACTTCATCTTTCACTATTTATTCCTCCAAATATGTGGTTACTTGCCTTGAGATCTTGCAACTGGTGCCTTTCTCTTGGTAGAACTAGCAATTTTGTCTGCACTACCACTAGCCTTGGCTACCTTGGGAGCAGTCTTTTTTGGAGCGACCTTGCTGGTCTTTTCCTCTTTTTCAACTGCTTTTTCGACCTTTGATTCTTTTGCAACTTTTGTAGCTTTTGCATCTTTCTTTGCATGAGCTTTTTTAGCTCCGTCCAAAATAGCGCCACAATGCTTGCAAGCGCGGTGTTTCTCGCCTTTTTCGTCCAACTTGTGTGCAATTCTAGTAGTCTTACCACATGCAGGGCAAACGATCAAAACATTTGAAGCATTGATTGCCGCAGCTTCTTTTTTAATACCGCCCCTATCCTTTTGAGAACGAGGTTTTCTGTGTTTTGACACAATGTTCACACCCTCTATAGTAACTCTACCACGTTGAGCATCAGAGGCAATAATTACGCCAGTTTTGCCTTTGTCGGCACCGGCTATAACCTTAACGGTGTCGCCAGTTCTTAAATTGCTGTTCATATTTTATTCCCCCTATAATACTTCATTTGCGAGCGAAATAATTTTCATAAAGTCCCGCTCACGGAGTTCTCTTGCGATAGGACCAAATACACGAGTGCCCTTTGGTTGCTTGTTACCATCAATAATAACAACAGCATTTTCGTCAAACTTGATACTACTGCCATCTGCACGACGAACACCATTTTTTGATCTAACGATAACTGCTTTTACCACATCACCTTTTTTGACACTACCACCAGGGATAGCACTCTTTACTGTACCGACAATTACGTCGCCGATGTTTGCAGTTTTTCTAAAAGAACCACCCAACACACGGATACACATCAAAACTTTTGCACCAGTGTTGTCAGCTACTTTTAATCTTGTTTGAGGCATTATCATAATAGATATACTCCTTTGAAAATTATTTAGCCTTTTCCAAAATTTTCACTAATCTAAAGTGTTTATTTTTAGAAAGAGGACGAGTCTCAGCGATTACGACCTTATCGCCTATTGAGCACTCATTCTTTGGATCATCAACAAAAAACTTTACAGTTTTCTTGACGATTTTGTTATAAATTGGGTGGCGAACGCTGTTTACGATTGCAACTACTGCTGTTTTGTCCATCAGGTTGCTAACCACGATACCCACACGCTGTTTACGACTGTTTCTTTCTTGGTTTTCCATAACTTACCTCCACCCTAGTTAACCTTTTTCTCAGCCAACTCGCGTTCACGCAAAATTGTCATAACTTTTGCAATATCTTTGCGAACGGTGTTGAGCATCATAGGATTTGTCAATTGACCAGTAGCGTGAGAGAAACGAAGGTTAAAGTGTTCACTTTTGAGTGCTTTTAGCTTGTTTTGCAACTCTTCGGTTGTCATTTGTCTAAACTCATTAGTTTTCATTACCTTTTTCCTCCTTGCTTGTAGTCTCAACTATACCAAGCTTTGCATCTACGACTGCGTCGAGATCTGCCTTGCTATAGAATTTTGTTTTTAGAGGCAATTTGTGAGCAGCTAGGCGCAATGCTTCGCGCGCAATTTCCTCACTAACGCCTTGTATTTCAAATAACACTCTGCCTGGGCGAACAACTGCTACCCAACCCTCGAGGTTACCTTTACCTTTACCCATACGGGTTCCCAAAGGCTTTTGAGAGAATGGCTTGTCTGGGAATATTTTAATCCATACACGACCGACTCTCTTCATATAACGAGTCATAGCAATACGAGCAGCCTCGATTTGTTTTGACTCAATCCAACAAGGCTCGGTAGCAACTAGTCCGTACTCACCATAGGCGATACGATTACCGCGGAGTGCTTGACCTTTCATACGGCCTTTTTGCACCTTGCGGTGCTTTGTTC
>CAVFEX010000035.1:0-4694 GCA_963621495.1 bacterium | reverse complement strand
CTTAGGTAACAACATTATTGCTCACCCCCTTGCTTTTGGGTCTTGTTTGAGTTAAGGATTTCTCCCTTGTATATCCAAACTTTTACACCCAACACACCATAAGTGGTGTTTGCACGAGCTACGCCGTAGTCAATGTCGGCTCTAATTGTGTGTAGCGGAACAGAACCTTGAGAATACTGTTCAGAACGCGCAATTTCAGCACCATTGATACGACCCTTAACCAAAATCTTGCAACCTTGCACGCCATAAGCTTTCATCACGCGTTGCAAACTTGATTTGATAGCACGCTTTACTAGGACACGCTTTTCTAGTTGTGCGGCGATAGTCTCAGCCACAATTGTAGCATCTGCGTCCAAGTTCTTAACTTCTTTGATGTTGATTGTAACTTGCTTGCCGGCTACGACCTTGTCGAGTTGTTTACGCAACTCTTCGATGCCGGCACCTTTTTGACCAATTACAACGCCAGGGCGACCTGTAAAGATATTAACTGTAATCTTCTGATCGTTCTGCGCACGGTCAATAGAAACGCGAGAAATCAAAGCATCTTTATATTTCTTTTCAATAAACGCACGGATATCGTGGTCCTCTTTTAGGAGTGCAGGGAAATTCTCTTTTGTAGCGAACCAATTTGCATTCCAATCTTTGACAACACCGACTCTAAATCCGTGTGGACTAACTTTCTGCCCCATAATTACTCAGCGCCTCCTTTTTTAGTTGTAGTTTTTTTGGTAGTTGCAGTAGCTTTTTTGGTCGTAGGTTTTGTAGTTTTCTTTTCAGCCGCTACTTCCTCTTTGACCTCTTCTTTTGCTTCTGCATTTACATCTACAGTTGTCGTAGCTTCTGCCTTTTTGACAGGTTTTGCCACAACATTGCTCTGTTTTTCATCTAAAATGATGGTAATGTGGCTAGTACGCTTTAGGATAGTGTCAGCACTACCGTGTGAACGTGGCCACCAACGTTTGTAAATTGGACCCGGATTAGCAAAGCACTCTGCTACATATAGATCCTCTTTGCTCATATTCAAATTATTTTCTGCGTTTGCACCAGCACTAGCCAAAATTTTTAACAAAACTTCGCTAGCGGCCTTGGGTGTGCCCATCAAAATAGCCATTGCCTCATCATAGTCTTTACCACGAATAAGGTCGAGGACAATTTTGACTTTACTAGGGCTAATACGCACATATTTGGCAGTAGCCTGTGGGCGTCTGTCAGCATTTTGTTTGCGAGCAATAGCTTTTTCTTTCATTCTTTTTGCCATAAATTTATCCTCTCAATATTATTTTGAAGTAGCTACTTTTGAGCCACTATGACCTTTAAATGTTCTAGTTGGAGCAAACTCACCAAGTTTGTGTCCTACCATTTCTGCAGAACAGTAAACTGGAATGTGCTTACGACCGTTGTGAACAGCGATTGTATGTCCAACGAAGTCTGGGTAGATTGTGCTAGATCTCGACCAAGTTTTGAGAGGTTTCTTCTCATTCTTGGCGTTGAGTTCTTGCACACGAGCCATCAAACGCTTCTCAACATACGGCATTTTCTTTAAACTTCTACTCATATTGCTTACTCCTAATTAACTCTTTTCAAAATCATACTACTACTTGGTTTTTTCTTATTACGAGTTTTCTTACCAAGAGCAGGTTTACCCCAAGGGGTGCGTGGCCCAGGCAAACCGATAGGAGCCTTGGACTCACCACCACCGTGTGGGTGGTCGACTGGGTTCATAACACTACCACGAACAGTAGGACGGATACCACGGTAACGAGTGTTACCAGCCTTACCCCATTTGACTAGCTCGTGATCAGTATTACCTACCCAACCAATAGTTGCGCGACATTTGTTAGAAACCATGCGCATTTCCCCGCTAGGGAGCTTGAGTGTTGCTCTAGAACCCTCTTTTGCTACCAAACGAGCAGATTCACCAGCACTGCGGACCATCTGACCGCCTTTGCCAGGTTGCATCTCAATGTTGTGAATAATTGTACCTACAGGCATATCAGCCATAGGCATAGCATTACCAACTTTAATCTCACTACCAGTGCCACTAGTAACTACTTGACCAACGGTCAATCCGAGTGGTGCCAAGATGTAGCGCTTTTCGCCATCGGCATATTGCAATAGAGCAATGTATGCACTACGGTTAGGATCATACTCGATAGTCTTGACGGTAGCTGGAATGCCATCTTTGTTTCTCTTAAAATCAATTACACGGTATTTGCGTTTTGTACCGCCACCTTGATGACGCACGGTTATACGACCGTACATATTACGACCTGCGCGCTTCTTGAGAGGCTCTAGCAAACTTTTTTCTGGTGTGCTAGTAGTAATTTCCTCAAAAGTAGGGCGAACTGTACCACGCAAAGTTGGTGTAATAGGTCTAAATCTCTTAACTGCCATATTCTCTTACCTCCCGTGCATTAAGACAAGCTCTCGAAGAACGCGATAGGCTTGCTATCTTTCTTGAGGGTAACTACTGCTTTTTTGCGCGCAGAAGTGTGTCCTGAAATTCTTCCCTGTCTTTTCTTAGGTTTTTGTGAAGTGATGCTAGTGTTTACAGAGTCAACGCTAACTCCAAACATAGTCTCCACAGCATCTTTGATCTGTGTCTTAGTAGCCGACTTGTCTACCACAAACCAGTATTTTTTGTTTGCTATATCGGCGTAACTCTTTTCTGACATCAGCGGTTTAATAATAACTTTTGTTGCTTCCATTATTCAGTATAAGCCTCCTCTATAGATTTTACAGCCTGTTTTGTGATAAGAATCTTATCAGCACAGATAATTTGATAAATGTTAATCAAACTGCAGTTCTCTACCAAAACTTTGTTGAGATTACCGCTAGCCAACATAACATTTTGGTTCGGCTGGTCCAAAACAACCAAAACCGACTTGTCGCACTTGAATGCGTCTAGAACAGCCTGCATAGACTTGGTCTTGTGGTCCTTGAGTTCAAAGTTTTCTACCACAAAGATGTCGCCATCAGCGAACTTCTGACTGATAGCACTGCAAAACGCAGAGCGCTTGGCAGTTTTGTTAACTTTTTGACTAAAGTCTCTAGACTTGATTGCAAATGCGAGACCACCTTTGGTCCATTGAGGTCCGCGTCTACTACCCTGACGAGCATGACCAGTACCCTTTTGTCTCCAAGGCTTTTTGGCTCTACCGCGAACTTCGCTACGGCTGAGAGTCCCCTTTGTACCTTGGCGTTGGTTGTTAAGGTAGGCTACCACAACTTGATGAATGAGTGCCTCGTTGTATTCTTTAGCGAATACGGCATCTGCCAATTTAACATTACCAACTTCTACTGCTTGTAAATTATAAACTTTTGTTGTAGGCATTGATTATCTCCTCTTAAGCCTTGACAGCGTCTCTAACCATTACCACACCATTGCGTGGGCCTGGGATAGCGCCCTTAACCAAAATCAAATTTCTGCTACTGTCAACCCTCACGACCTCAAGGTTTTGGACAGTTGTACGAGTACCACCATAACGACCAGCCATTCTCTTGCCCTTGAAAACTTTTGCGATTCCCGGGCCACTACCTAATGATTGATGACGGTGAACCTTGTTACCACCGTGCGTGTTATCCTGGTGAGTCATATTCCAACGGAAAATGATACCAGTAAAACCACGACCACGGCTATTACCGATCACATCAACTTTCTCGCCCTCAGCGAAAATGTCGCACTTGATCTCTTGTCCAACAGCGTAGCTGTCTATATTATCTACGCGGAATTCACGCAAAGAGCGTTTTGGCTCCACGCCAGCCTTGGCAAATGTACCCATACGGGCCTTGTTTACCAAATCTTTCCTGATACTACCATAGGCAACAACAATCGCATTGTAACCATCTCTGTCTTCATTCTTAATCTGAACGATAACATTCGGCTCAGCCTCAACAACGGTTACAGGGATAACTAGGCCATTGGTAGCAAAAACTTGTGTCATACCAAGTTTTTTACCTAAAATTGCTTTGTTCATAACTCAAATCTCCTTTTATCGTCGTTTACCTAAAGTTTGATGTTGATATCCACACCAGCAGGCAAATCAAGCTTTGACAAAGTGTCATAGGTTTTGCTGTTAGCGCTAAAAATATCAATCAAGCGTTTGTGAGTGCGCAATTCAAACTGCTCACGGCTGTCCTTATCAACGAAAGTTGCTCTCAAGACAGTAATAATCTCCTTACCTGTAGGTAGAGGAATTGGTCCAGATACCTTGCATCCAGACTTGATAGCTGCATCGACAATACGAGCGGCAGCCTCATCAATTAAGCGGTGGTCAAAAGACTTTAACTTAATTCTAATTTTTTGTGTACTCATTGTACAACCTCCAAAGAAATAAACTAAACCAAGCTAACCTCTAGGCAGTAAAAACCGCCGTTCTGCACAACGATGTTTCTCCCGTGCCGTATGGGTATCAAAAAACAACAAAATAGGCAAAAATTTTTCCAGCCTATCATTGTATAATATAATGTACCCACGCGCACGAGAATACGCATCCGTGTGTGTCGCGCTGAAAGTCAAAAAATAAAAACGAATTTTATCGCTTGGCCGCAACACTTTTGTGTTACTTGTCCACCCAAATTGTCCTCGCAAAGTTGCTATTGCGTGGTAACTTTGAGCTTCTACCCAGACTAACAGTAACACTAGTATATAACATTTTGTTCGTCTTGTCAAGACAATTTTGAGAAAAAGTTTA
>CAVFEX010000034.1:1843-7069 GCA_963621495.1 bacterium | reverse complement strand
ATATCCACATTTGACATATGATTACACACAATCACAGCACGCCCTTTTGAATAAAAAGTTTTTTTATTGATAACTGTAGTGGGGAACAAAATTCTAAGTGGCAAATATGCAAAAAGCCACGCGAAAAAATATCCTATTTTCAATTCTCCCCCCCTAACTTCAAAATATATTCAACCTCAGTTTTTGTCAATTCTCTTGATTTACCAATAGGAAGATTGCCTAATGAAAGTTTACCTATAGCAACCCTTTTTAGTCCAATGACATTACTACCGATAGCGTCAAACATCCTACGAATTTGCCGATTCTTACCCTCGTGAATAGTAACCTCGTAAACATATTCTCCCCGCCCTTCCACTTTCTGCACAACTTTTGCAGGCGAAGTAACAAAATCTCCAATATCAACACCATTTCGCAACCTGGTAATTTGATGCTCATTTAACTTATGATTGACTGTAACCAAGTATACTTTGTCTAGAGCAAAACTCGGATGAATAACTCGCTGAGCAGTATCGCCATCGTTAGTGAGTAGCAAAAGCCCGCTAGTGTTGTAATCTAGTCTGCCGATTGGGAAAATGCGTACCTTGGTTTTTGGCAAAATATTTAGCACTGTACGTCTACCCAATGGGTCGTGAACAGTAGTAACAACACCAGTAGGTTTGTTTAGCATAATGTAGACAAAATTATTTTTTAATCTCACGGGTGTGTTATCGACAGAAACAATGTCTTTTTCAGGATCAACTTGCACACCCAATTTTTTTACCACTTGACCATTTACTCTCACACGCCCAGTCTCAATAATCTCATCGCAGTGTCTCCTGCTAGCCACACCGGCGCTCGCCATAAATTTATTTAATCTCATCTGTATTCCCTTTAATAATTCAATCCAAAACACTCCACTTTTTTAATATGTCTCGCATTTTATCTCTCAGTAGTTTTGAATCTACTTCATCTATTGTATATATTTTTTCATCAAAAATCAAGTGTTTACCGAAATAAACTTGCACTTTTCCTACAGGCTCATCAACTTTTATAGGAGCGTTTAACGTCTCAGGCAAATCATACTCAACCGTAATCTGAGAAAATTCCTCTTGCGACAGAGCCAATTTCAAACCATTTCTAGAATAAACTTGGATACTAGCAACATCGCCATTTAACAGAGGAATACTGCCCACAACATTATATGGCGCCAAAATCTCAAAACTAGCATATTTTTCGTAAATAGAATTGATAATATCTGCACTTTCTTCAAACATTGGCCCACAGTTTAACACCACGCAAACCACTCTCAGTCCATCACGTTCGCACGCACTAACCAAACATCTCCCAGCCTTGCTCGTATACCCAGTCTTCACACCGATACACCCCGGCAGACTACCCAGCAAACGATTTTTGTTAGCTAAAAAACGATAAGCCTCCTCTGAACTACCCGTTATTTTTATATTTTTTGTGCTGACTATCTGTCTAAAATCATCATTTTGTAGTGCTAGAGCCGTGATTTTTGCCAAATCTTGCGCCGTGGTATAATGAGATGGGTCATCTAAACCATGAGGATTTACAAAATTAGTGTTTGTAGCCCCAGCTAAAACAGCAGTTTCATTCATTAACTTTGCAAATTCTTCCAATCCACCTGCACAATGATAAGCGAGCGCAGTCGCAGAGTCGTTACCGCTCCTGAGCATCAATCCATACAACAACTCTCTAACTGTTAGCACCTCACCTTCCCGCAAATAAATACTCGTCCCCTCGACTCCGACCGATTCGACACTAATTTTGACCTCTTCGTCTAGGTTATCGCAATTTCGAATTACTGTGATTGCAGTGGCAATTTTGGTAGTGCTTGCCATTGCTCTCTTTTGTTGTGCGTTTTTTTGATAGAACACTCGCCCAGAATCCGCATCAAATGCAAAAGCACTCGCACCGCTACAGCTTGCACTAATCGCAGCATCAGGCAAAGGAACCCCTCCAACAGCAAAACACAGCTCCCTGCTATTCAATAACAAGCTACCACATACAAAACCACAAAATACAAATAAGACAATTAAAAATACATATTTTTTCATTTTATTTTTCCTTTTTCCCTTTGTTTTTTTGTTGCTTTGCTATATTTTTTAAATATGAGCTAATTCCGTCGCCCAGCTTTTTCATAGTTTCCGCCCAAGCATTTTCGTTTTGTATAGTTACAAGTTCGTGTTTCCCTTTGCTAACAATCAAAAATCCAACAGGTTCTGCGCTAAACCCCGCACCTGTACCACCTACAAATGGATATACCGATTTTCCACGCTTTATTATTAATTTGTTGGAATATTGACCGCCACCCGCGACAACCCCAACAGACACTTTGATAATCGGATATGCCAAAACCTGCTCCCCCATATTCAAGGGTTCGCCAATCAGTGTATCCATATCGACATAATTTTTGATACTCCCAAGAGCATCTTGAATTAGCCCCTTAATAAGATTCTCTCTATTTTGCATATTTTCCATATTTTGCTATCCCCTTTTTTGTTCTTAAAAACGCCCGCACGACGCAAACTACCAAAATAATTGGCGCCAGCTTCACGCATATATAGTCCGATACACTTGCTTTGTCTTCGCCAAATTCCATATTTACACTGCAGTAAGCTGTTAAGTTGCCCTTTAGCCCCAAAATTATCGCATAAAAACCTTGCAAAAACTGCAAAATTATGCCATTTATTATGCTAGTAAAAAAAGCATCTCCACGCTTGGCAATATCGGTAAAAATACTAATTTCCCGTACATTGATATAACGGAATACAGTGTTTACAAAATGATGAACGAAGACCGCACCAAAACTCAACGCCTGCAATTGAATTTGTCTTTCTTTCCTTTTTGCGCGTATGATATTGATAGCGGTCTCGGTTATTTCAATCTGCACACTCAAAATGGCGAGCCCCCAAATTTCCAGACACACAACTCCCAAATTTTTGCCAAGGTTCCAGTACATCTTGAGCCCCATTTTTATCGGCAACAGAGCTAACACACACAAAATTCCTACTACAATCAAAACTATGTAATACCATTCCATACGCAATTAATATTTGTGTTTTATCTAAAATAATACCAGTAAAAAACAAAAAAGCGAAATTTCTCCGCCAAAATAACAAAAAATAGCCCCCAATAAAGGACTATTATATAAAAACTAATTAGCTATTTGGATTGATCTTGATACCAGGTCCCATAGTTACAGCCATAACAACACTCTTAAGATATGTACCCTTGCTAGCAGCAGGTTTAGCTCTAACAATTGCGTCCATAAGAGCAGTGTAGTTCTCTTGCAACTTTTCGACACCAAAACTTACCTTACCCATAGGGCAGTGGATAATGTTATCCTTGTCAAGACGGTATTCAACTTTACCTGCTTTAACATCGTTGATTGCTTTTACAACATCAGTAGTAACGGTACCACTCTTTGGGTTAGGCATCAAACCTTTTGGACCCAAAATTTTGGCAACTCTACCAACCACACCCATCATATCAGGGGTAGTAATACATACATCAAAGTCCAACCAACCTTGACCAGCGATCTTGGCTACAATTTCCTCAGCACCGACAAAATCAGCACCAGCCTTAGTAGCTTCGTCAGCCTTGTCGCCCTTGGCAATAACCAAAACACGCATCTTTTTACCGGTACCAGCAGGCAATACCACGGTACCACGCACTTGTTGGTCAGCCTGTTGGCCGTCTACACCCAACTTGATGTGCAATTCCACAGTTTCGTCAAATTTTGCAGTAGCAGTCTGTATTGCCAAAGCAATAGCCTCAGCTGGACTGTACATTTTTGTTGCATCAACTAATGCAAGAGCGGATTTATACTTTTTACTCTGTTTCATAATAAACCTCCCCAACAGCGATTAAGCTGTCTGCTCCTCATCGTCAACGACTTTTACGCCCATACTCCTAGCACTGCCAGCGATCATAGACATAGCTGACTCAATAGAAGCTGCGTTTAAGTCTTTCATCTTAGTCTCTGCAATTTGACGAACTTGAGACTTTTTGATTTCTCCTGCGCAAATTTTAGGAGTCTTTGCGCTACCTTTTTCAATGCCGATTGCCTTTTTGATTAAAACGGCTGCAGGTGGAGTTTTGTACACAATGTCAAAACTACGGTCTGCAAAAATGTTGATAATTACAGGAATAATCAACCCCGCTTGACTAGCAGTGGCATCATTAAACTGCTTGATAAAAGCACCGATATTTACACCGTGTGGACCTAGAGCACCACCAAGTTGTTGACCTGGGGTAGCCTTACCAGCGGGCAACTGCGCTTTTACAACAGCAACAGGTTTTCTTTCTGCCATAATAAATACCTCCAATGTGGTAAAATCGAATGAACCAGTGCAAAAAATTTAGCCCACTCTCCCACAAAAGTTCTCAATCCTAATCTATTGAGAAATATGAGTGCCTATAGACATAAAGATTAGTTTATGCAAAATAGAACCCAAGGACTCTCCCTTAGCCTCTATAGGCACCAAAAATGCGATAATTAAATTTTGCTCACATCTGCATAAGCGAGTTCTAGCGGTGTCTCTCTGCCGAACATATTCACCAGCACACTACACCTCTGCGAATCAGGATCAACTCTGGTAACCTTGCAAACAGTATCACGCAAAGCTCCACTCATAATGCGTACCTCGTCCCCGACTTCGAGAGAGAAATCCACCTTGACCTGCTCTAGTCTCATTTTGCGAATTTCCTCCTCAGTTAGAGGCAACGGACGCCCTTTGGGCCCAACGAACCCAGTAATACCGCGAGTGTGTGTAATGGTATGCCAAATGTCATCTCCATAAATCATCTTGATAAAAATATAGCAAGGCATCGATTTACGAGTAACAATTTTACGCCTACCATCGTTTTCTTCGATCACATCTTCGGTCGGAATGATAATATCAAAAATTCTATTTTGTAAATTACCATTTTCTACAACTTGCTCCAAGTTCTGCTTGGCTACAGCCTCATAGCCAGAAAAAGTGTGCAGAACATACCATTTTGGCTCTGTGCTCATAAAATTAGACATACTAACTTACCTCACTACTAACTAATAAACAATTTGTATAATAGAGACATCAAGAAATCAAACGCCAACAAAATCGCGCCAAAGAAAATAACTACAGCAAATACGATACCAGTTTTTTTGACAACGTCAGGGAACCCTGGCCAAGTAACTTTTTTAAGTTCACTTGTTGTTTCTTTTACTTTTCTACAAAG
>CAVFEX010000034.1:0-1833 GCA_963621495.1 bacterium | reverse complement strand
CGGTATCTTTTACCTTTTTACCCAAAGACTCTCTCGTCTTCTTGGATTTTTTGACATTTTTGTCCTTTTTAGTATCGCGTTTGTTTTTGTCGTTTTTATTGTCATCTGACTTTTTAGAAATTTCATTTTCGTTGTCAGCGACTGTCTCATCGACAATTATTTCATCAGCGGTTGCAGTAGCCAAGTTTTCTTTTTCCATAGCCTCAGCTTCTGCACGCTGTTTTGCTTTTGCCTCTTTCTCAGCCTCGCGCGCTAACTTACGCTCCTCTGCCTCGCGAGTAGCCTCCGCATTTTGATTCTCGATCATTTTGTTCTGGGCGATCAGCGCCTTAATATTTTTTGCGCTAGAACTATTATTCCCACCCTTTTTAGACTTTGATTTTGATTTAGCCATTTTGCCTCCCGACAATTATAAAATGAAAATTATTTACTCTCTTTGTGAACTGTGTGCTTTTTGCAGAAAGGACAGTACAACTTCATTTCCATACGATCAGGATTATTTTTTTTGTTCTTCTCCGAAGTGTGAGTGTATCTTTTGCACTCAGTACAAGCAAATTTTACATTAATACGCATTTTCTTACCTCAAAAAATCTTAATAAAAAACTACACTACTTACGCAGTGTGTCAATGATTATAACATAAAAATTCCCAAATTGCAAGAGTTTTTTACAAAGTTTTTTTGATAAAAGCTAATTTATCGCACAATCTCGTTTTTTTACCAACAAAATCCCACCAGTCCCGCAAAAAAGGCAAATGAAATACCCAAATTTTTGCGCTTTTTAGTTATTGTGTCTAAAACTAATAAAGGCCAATAAAAAAAAGGAACTCTGCATATTGGAGAGCAATCCCGTTTTATGCGTTGTTCCTATTTAAATATTGATTTTTTGTCGCACTCCCGAATTTATGGCGCTGGGATAAAATCCAATCAATTACTCGTATCAGTATTAGAGCCTGTCTTGTCTATTATCTCAAAACGCGCAGTGATGAGCTTGTTTGCAATGTCAGTATAGGCAAAAATCTCCGAATCGCCCGTGTAAATAGTTGACGGCACGCCGTCGACTGACCAGCCGATGAATTTATAGCCCACCTTCGCGGTCGCAGACACAACTAGGTAGTTTACGTCATCGCGAATTAAACCGCAGAGCGCAATTTCGCCACACGAGTTTTGGCTACTATCGTCTACGCAAACCGTGTTGACAGCCACGCCGTCTATCTTTTTGCCCGATTCACAAAATACAGCCGTATACTGACACGCGCCCGACACAGTTATGGTAATTTGATTTGTTGTATTCCCACTAAACTCTGCGCCGTCCTTGAGCCAGTGCATAAAATTATAGCCCTTTTTGGCGTACGCAGAAATCGTAACACTCGTGCCATCCGCATAATTCCCCGAGTCGGATATCGCCCCTACAGCAGATGGGTTGTTTGAGGTAACCGTAATATTGTAGGTCGTAGCAAGGAGCGTTCCATTAGAACTAGTATTTGTCTCGATAGGTTCGCTAGCTTGCAAAGTAGAGTTGCTATTCTGCACGAAAACTGCGGTAATTATGTCGTTTTGCACCTCGCTCAGTGGTATGGACACTGCCCAATCGGTGTAGACAGTGGACACAACCCCGCCAATCTTCCAGTTTGAAAACGCGTAACCCGCACTCGGCATTGCACGCACTTGTGCGTACAGTACGCCGTCTTTTGTTACAGTTTCGCCCCAAACCATACCACAAACTATATTGCTAGGCTCAATACTTAGCCCAAAGTTGTCTATTTTTACCCCCGCTTCCTCGAATACCGCGGTGTAGGTGGCATTTGCGGTTGCAGTTATGGTTATGGAGTTGG
>CAVFEX010000033.1:0-7418 GCA_963621495.1 bacterium | reverse complement strand
ATATTAAAACCGACTGTTGGATCATATTTGGGGAATAAATCACTGTTAAGTTTGACGCTACCTACAACGAATTGAGATTGTGCTGGAAGACGGTCGATAAATTTAAGCGGAATTGTGATATCGCCACCTAAATTTGTGATTTTGTCGATAAAATGAATAATTTCGCCGTGTTTTGCGGTGCTTTTGTCCGCTAATTTTATAATTTGTATCATTTTTTGTAATACCTTTGTAGTAATTTTATTGGAAAATTCTGTCGCGTTTATCAAATCTTGAGTGGAATATGTTATTTTTGATATAGAACTTGAGCCTAAAAAGCTGGGCGGTTTAACAAGCTTTACAGCATATGAAATGATTACTGATGAATTTGGAGAAATTGATTTTGGAAGATTAAATCCAACAACAATATTCAAATCAGGGTATTTTTCGTCGTTGATTTTTACGGAATTAGGCGTAAATTGCAGTTCGCTATCCAATAAATCTTGAATAAAAACATTATAAATTTCGTGTTCACTCGTGTTGTTTAGTGTAAGAAAAAAATCGATTTCTTGATTAACGCGCGGAAAATCGGTGGAACTTGTACGATTTTTTTGAAAAAGTTGCGAAATGTTATCAATGTGATGTGAGTTGGTTAAAATGCGCAGTGTTTGTGTGTGAGAATTTGGGAGGAGAAAGTTGGTTACAACAGTCGCCTGATTGACTATTTTAGACATAAGTTCTCCTAAAACGATTATTCTTTTGTATTATTATATGTCAAAACTAGCTACTATGTGTATTGTTTTTTGCTACATAGTTGCAAAAATTAGCGGTTATGTAACAATTTTCACAAAAATTGAAAATATTTTATATAATACTTAGATAAATAAGGAGGGGCAAAATGTTTGATAATTTTGATAAACCAAATGGGCCTATTAATAAAAAGTTTTGCGGAATTATAGATTCAAAAATTATTGCACCGCAAGGGCCAAAGGGCCCACAAGGCCCTCAGGGGCTAAAGGGTGCGACAGGACCGACGGGGCCGACTGGGGCTACTGGAGCGACAGGACCGACGGGCGGAGAGGTTGTAGCTCGCACCACGATGACTATGTCGCCTGGTGAACCTGCTAGGGTTGACTGCACATATGAAAATGGCAAAAATATGCTAGATTTCTTTATCCCAAAGGGCGAAAAGGGCGACAAGGAAACAATTCGTGCTGGGAGTGTAGTTGCGCTAGAGCCAGAAAATACACCGAGTGTAGCGGATAGATTTCAAGATGGGGTGCATTATCTTGATTTTGGCATACCTAGGGGGGTAACTGGAGTTGCTGGCCCTCAAGGTCCTGTTGGGCTCCCAGGCGAAATTGGTATGCGGGGCGAAACAGGTCCAGCTGGCCCACAAGGCCCTACTGGCCCTCAAGGAGAAAGAGGCGAACCAGGTACCGTGGATATTCAATGTGCTCAAATAATCTCATATAATGCCGACCCTACAACATTTCCAACGAGCGGTATTGAAATAAAATCAAATCATAGGCTCCCATTAATGCGACTCGAATTGCTTTCTGGCAACATAGTTACGCTTGATTCAGTTGATAATACTATACAGTTTAATAAAACTGGTCTATATTGTGTAATTTTCAACACAAATGCGTACGTTAAAAAGTCTCAACCCGATTTTGACCCAGCTACAGATTTTGTGTCAGTGTCATTTCGGGAGGCGGGGACCGACAATATTCTCGCCTCGGCGTGTACATGGTCTTATGATGAGTGTGCGAGTAATATTACTGGCTCAGGATTGTTTGTTGTCAACAATATTTCCACTGCATACGAATTGGTTAATACACAACAAAAAAGTATATTTATAAATGGTTGCGATGTCGGGAAAACTGTAACTATATCATATTTTTCTGTCCCAATGGTAACGATTACTATACTAAAATTGATGTAAAAACGCAAAAAAACACAAAAAACATAAAAAAATTGCAAAAAGTAACGACACAACAAAGTGTCGCTATTTTTATTAAATACAAAATCAAAATCATTTTTTAAAATAAATCTTGCATAATTATACATTGTTAACAGTAACATCAAACTTGACAACTGTCTCCGAATTTGGCGACAAATCTTTTAGCTTAATTCCGTTCCGAGGGTCGTATCCTGCCATTTTGACATCATCTATTGTAACAGAATTGGTAACAAATGTTACTTCGTTAGGCAGAGGGTCAGTGAGCGTTATGTCGGTATTTTCTATATTACCTTCGTTTTTGACTATAATTTGATAAGTTATTTTTTGTCCGCTAATTACCGCGGAAACGTCTGAGGTTTTTGTGGCTGTTAATTTCTCCATAACTATTTCAACATTAACTACGTTTGAGGTTATGCTTAAACCTGTACTATCGTCCGTATCGTAGGTAACTTGCGAAAAAGTCGAAAATTCATCTACATTTGGCGCGCTGTCGACTGCTAGCGTATAACTTAGCACTGCGGACGTGTTGGGCTCAATTGGTGTATCCAAAGTTATGCCTATGGTTGGGTCGGCATCTGCTTTGATAGCGCCATCGACCTTGACTGAGCCTGCCACAAAAGTTGCACCCTTGCCGATATTATCGGTAATTTTGACATTTTTGACTGCTACATCGCTACCATTGGTTAGTGTTAGACTTTGGGTAATTTCTTGAGGAGGGATTGCAAATTCCACATCGCTCGTGCGTAAAGCTGTAAAAGTACTCATAATTTCCACCTTTGACTCATTACTAATAACTTCGCTACTTCTTTTTGACCCGTCGGGCAATTCGTAATTTGAGGTAATTTTTGATGTATTTATAATTTTTGACATTTGTTATCCTTTTTGATATGTTTATAATCATTTTATGCGCAAATTCTAATTATGTTAAAAAATTGCCTGCAAGTAAAAAATAATATCACAAAAAAATTAGTGTTAGAATATAAATTATTTATGAAAAACACATCAAAAGTTGACAAAAATAGCAAAAAACGCCTGCATTTTATTGGAATTGGGGGTGTGAGCATGAGTGCATTGGCAAAACTCGTTTCCTCGCAATTCATCGTAACCGGTACTGACGATGTTGCTTCTAAGACTCTAAATACCTTAAATTTATATAAAATCAAAACCGCTGTCGGCACCGCTCCCGAAATGGTTAGACAGGCTGATATCGTGGTGTATACAACTGCCGTAGGAGAGCACCCCGACTTAAAACTTGCGCGGTCGCTCAAAAAAACAATTTATGAGCGTGCGGAATTTCTAGGGGTAATTTCAAGGCGTTTTCGGCACACAATTGCAATTAGTGGCACGCACGGTAAAACTACCACCACCGCAATGCTCGGCGAAATTTTTGAGTGCGCAAGTTTTGCTCCCACTGTGCACCTTGGTGGAATAAGCAATAAATGGAATAGCAATTTGCGTAAGGGGGGAGCGGAGTATTTTATCACTGAGGCGTGTGAATATAATCGCAGTTTTTTAAATTTATCACCCGAGTGCTCGTGCATAACAAATATTGAGTGCGACCATATGGACACTTATCGCGACCTTGAGGACATCAGGTCAACTTTTTGTAAATTTGCAAAAAAAACAAAAAAAACGATAGTATATTGCGGAGACTGTGTAGATTTGCCTACTTTTAAATCAAAGCAGTATTTTTCCTATGGATTTGATGAAAAAAATCGCTTTTGTGCTAAAAATTTGCACCAAAAAAACGGTGCTTTTCAATTTGATTGTTATCTGGATAACAAATTTTATCTGCGCGCCAAATTAAAAGTACTCGGCAAACATAATGTCCTAAACGCGCTCGGTTGTATCGCGATTTGCTATGCTTATCATATTCCTTATATATATATTATAGAAGGACTGCAAAATTTTGACGGCGTGGCAAGACGCCAGACTTTTTTAGGGGAAACGGCAGGCACGAAACATTACGGCGATTATGCGCATCACCCCACTGAAATCAAGGCGACTCTTTCTGCGTTTTCACAACTCGCCCCCAAAGGGCGTATAATTACGATTTTTCAGCCACATACATATTCGCGTACCTTGGCGCTAAAAAATGAATTTATTCAAGCTCTATATAATTGCAGAGAACTTATCTTGTTGCCCACCTTTAGTGCTAGGGAGAATTATATTGAGGGCGGGGACAGTACAGATTTATTCTTTGAATTGACCCAGAGTGAAATCAAGCGAGTTGCCACGCATAAAGGCAAAAACTCACACAGTAGTTGTCAAAAATTAAAAATTACCCATAATCGTACGTATTGCACAAATTACGCGAGTCTTGAGTTTGTTTTGGATAATTTGCTCGAGCCTAATGACATCTGTCTTTGGTTGGGGGCAGGAGACATTTATCAAATTGCCAAGATGTATATACAAAGAGCGGGACATAATAAGATGCAAGGGGACGAATAAAAAATTTTTGTACAAATTTGCTCAAAACTATTGCTTTTTTATAAAAATTAAGATATAATAAACCCTACTAAATATTTACGAGGTAAGAATTATGAAAAGTGAGACACATCCAAACTACCACGAAGTCAAGGTAGAATGCGCTTGTGGAGAGAGCTTTACTACTCACTCTACTTACAAGTCCGACGTTATGAAAGTCGACATTTGTAACAAGTGCCACCCATTTTTTACGGGTAATCAGAAGATAGTTGACGCCGCAGGTCGTGTTGAGAAGTTTAACAAAAAACACAACATTGCTGGTTAGTTTTTAGGTGCTTTTTATGAGCATCTATTTTTAATTTGTGAGGTAATTATGACGGTTTTGGAATATTTTAATGAATTATCAGCTATAACCGATACAAGAGAAGAGGTCAAAGGTATGGCGTGGATTTTCCGAGCAGTGTTTGGGAAAGAGGTCTATGAGTGGGAGAAAACTGAGATAAGTAGCGAGGACGCGAAAAAACTCGCTGGCGAGGTTATGCGACTCAAAAATGGCGAACCTGTAGCGTACATTTTGGGTACAACTGATTTTTTTTGGTGCGAACTCTCTGTTGACTCTAATGTGTTGATTCCACGCCCTGAGACTGAGGATTTGTGCGATATTATCGTGAAAGAAAACGAGCTAGATGACGCCAGAGTGCTAGATTTGTGTACTGGGAGTGGTTGTATAGCGATAGCTCTAAAAAAGACCAAGCCCGCTTGGTCCTTAGATGCTACTGACGTCAGTTCTGAGGCAATTGCACTCGCCCAAAATAACGCGAGCAAAAATAATGTCGAGATAAACGCTTTTGTGAGTGATATGTGGGAAAATCTCGACGGCACCTACGACATTATCGTGTCTAACCCGCCTTATATTGATGATGAAGGTATGGCCACATTACCGAAAAGTGTTACTGATTTTGAGCCACACTTGGCGCTATACGGTGGTGCGGACGGCTTGAATTTTTATAGAGATATTGCAAAAAACGCTCACAAGTTTTTGAACTCGGGCGGATATTTGTACTTGGAAATCGGAGTAAAACAAGATGAAGAGATTGTCAAAATGTTAGAGAAAAACTTTACCGATATAACCTTAAGAAAAGATTTGTTTGGTTTTGACCGCTATATTTTGGCGAGGAGGAAATAATGATAGAAAAACTGGAGCCATTTGTAGCCAAGTATGACAAATTGAGTGAATTGATGTGTTCTCCCGAATTACTTAACGACAAAAACGAATATCGAAAAGTTGCCAAGCAACACGCGAGTATGTTGGAGTTTGTCGAGGTTTATGAGAGATACAAGGCTGTTTTGGAGCAGATTAAAAACGCCGATGAGGTGCTATTAGAGACTGATGACCCAGAACTTGTGGAAATAGCAACTGCGGAAAAGCGCGAGGCAGAGAGTAAAATTGCTGGATTAGATAACGAAGTGCAGATTTTACTACTTCCAAAAGATGCCAACGATGAGAGCAATGTATATATTGAGGTGCGCCCCGCAGCGGGTGGAGATGAGGCGTCCCTTTTTGGTGCGGAGTTGTTCGCTATGTATCGCAAGTTCGCCGAAAAACAGGGCTGGTCGATTGAGATTGTCGAGTACAACGCTACCGAAGTTGGCGGTCTAAAAGAGGGCGTTATGCGAGTGGAAGGTGTGGGCGTCTATCGTGCGCTCAAGTGGGAGAGTGGCGTACACCGCGTTCAGCGCGTTCCTGAGACCGAATCTCAGGGGCGTGTGCACACTAGTACTGTAACAGTGGCGATTTTGCCCGAGGTCGAAGAGGTCAATTTCCAGATTGATGAAAAAGATTTGCGTATTGATACTTATCGTTCAGGTGGGCACGGTGGTCAAGGAGTCAACACTACCGATTCCGCAATTAGAATTACTCACTTGCCGACAGGTATTGTGGTTGCTTGTCAAGACGAACGCAGTCAGATTAAGAACAAAGAGCGAGCAATGGGCGTTTTGCGTGCAAAACTGCAGGATCTTTACACTCAAAAAGCAATTGCTGAAAACGCTCAGCAACGCAAAACTCAAGTAGGCACAGGGGACCGCAGTGAACGAATCAGAACATATAATTTCCCGCAAGGCCGTGTAACCGACCATCGTATAGGCTTTAGCCTCTATAATATCAACGAGTTTATGCAGGGCGATATCGAAGAAATGTTGTCAGCTCTTCACGAAGAGGAAATTCGGCTTAAGTTGGAAAATCTCTAGTTTTTAGGGCGAGTAAATTAAAAAATATTTTTTATATGGCGGGCAAATTGCCCGTCCTTTAATTGTATTCTAATAAAATATATAATGAAATTTAAAACAAAAACTTGTAATAGACTAAGTTTTTTGTCGGTTGCGATAGAACGCTAGTTTACTGTTACAGCGAATTCAACCTTGACCTCTGTGTTCTCCGCCATTTCGCCCAGTGCAAATCCCGTGCTCGGGTCGTAGTCTGGTTTCGTTTCGTTGTTGATTTTTACACTGCCGGCGACAAAAGTTACCTCGGCTGGAATTTGGTCGCTAAACTGCACTTCGGTGTGTGTTAGATTTCCAGTGTTTTTCACTATGTTGGTATAATTAATTGTGCTTCCTTTGACTACGGCAGTTTTGTCAGAAGACTTGGTAATAGTGATAGTTGGGTCGACCAGATTTAGTGTAACGACATTTGATTTCTCGCTCAAATCTGAAACCTCGTTTACTGAATATGTGATGTCGGATACGAAATTATATACATCAGAACCCGTTCGCTGATTACCTAAAATGACATCGTATTCAATCTTGACCGAGCCACCGCTCGCTGTAATTTCGTTTGGCAATTCAAAGCCGAGTGCGGGGTCATAATCGGCATAAGCGGTGCCGTCAATTTTGACAGAGCCAGTCTGAAATGCTGATTTTGTGTCAAGGGTATCGCTGATTTTGACGTTGGTAATATTGTATTCGCTGTCGTTGGTAAGTACTAAACTAAGAGTAATCGTGTCGCCTAATAGCCCATACTCTTTGTTGGCAGACTTGACCTTTTTAAAAG
>CAVFEX010000032.1:6287-7455 GCA_963621495.1 bacterium | reverse complement strand
GTGTAGCAACTGCCCACGAGTTGCCCGTTGATGTAAAACACGGCGGGCATTTCGCTAGATAAATGTAGATAAATGATTGACATAATAATAAACCTCGCGTTAGTTTATTACTTTTATCACAAAAAAAGTACTATTTTGATTAAAATATTAATTTTTGGCAAAAATTCGAGACAAGAGAGGTATGATTTTATGGATAAAATTATGGGGTGGAGTATAGACAAAATTTGTGCGCTTTTTGCCTGCGTGAATTCCAAAAAACAAGGTAAGATTTTGAGCGCGTTTGAGGAATTTGCTATCCAATATAATTGCGGGATATACAGCGTGCGGAATTTCTATTATAAAATTATCCGTTTGACAAAAACTGACAAATGTCTAAGGGATAGTTTGACAGAGCGGGGCGTGGTGTTTAAGAAAACTAGCAGATTTTGTTCCAGTAGTGAGCGAGAATTGTTGCGCGCTTTGTTAGTCGACAACGGGCTGAGCGTGCGTGCGACTTGTTTAACATTAGCGAAAGGGGATAAAATTCTCGCTATGCGCTATCAGAATAAATATCGAAATTCCGTAAAATATAACTCGCGTCTGTTAGAGGAGATATCTCAAGAAATTAGGGATAGCGGGGGGCGTTTGCGTGGATATCAAAGTAGTAAAATTATAAAAATGCCAACAAAATCTGATACGCAAAACTATATTACAGATGCGGAAATTCAGTCGCTATTTTTGGGGTTAGTAAGACTAGTCAAAAAATCGAGCGAGCAAGCGTTAATCGATAGGCAAAATTATCAATTTAGCTTGCAGAATTCTAGGATAGAAAAGGCGGAACTGGACAATAAAAAAATGACTGCGCTAATAAAGGAATTGCAAGAACAAAACAAGGCGTTGAAAGAAAAACTAATAAAATCGCAAAAAAGAGAGCAAAACAGTCTAGTTTATTATCAAAAAATCAACACCTTGATATCGGAAAATAAAATGGCGAAATTGCGTGATTTTGTGGCGGAATTGAGTAAAAATGAGCAAAAAAGCAACAAAAAATCATAATTTAGGTGGTATTATGCAGGTACTATGCATTGCATAGTACCTGTTTTTATTTAAAAAATAAAAAATATCTATGTTTTAAAAATTAGAAAACGATAAAAAATATTTAGCAATTTTAAAGTGGACCCCGCAGGGG
>CAVFEX010000032.1:0-6272 GCA_963621495.1 bacterium | reverse complement strand
ACTTTAATTTGGTAGTTTTTTTCAAGCGTTTTTAGACTAGTTTTACCACAATTTCCGTCCTCTAAACTCACAGATTTTTTTATAAAAAAAATATCACGAAAAAACTATTCATTTTGGCGGTTTTGTGATAAAATATAGGGTAAGAAATTGAGGTGTCAATATGAAGCTAAAAGTGGTACAGAATAACAATTTTTGGGACGCTAGTTCTCGGCAGATAGAATTAATTAATGAAGGGCTAAGAGCGGGGAGAATGCAAGTCGTGATTATCGATAGCGAGTTTACTACTGATTATCAGGATTGCATTATGACTAAACTTGGGCTAAAGGCGACCTTTAATCTAAAAGTGATGAATATGTCCGCGCTGTTAAAAAAGTCTGTAGATAAATTAAAAGGCGAGACGCTATCTAGATTGATGGCATTATTGTTACTGCAAAAAATAGTAGCAGAACTCCAGCCTAAATTTGTGTGTTTTGACAAGACTTTGAATTCTGTGTCTTTTGCTGAGAAGCTATACGCTCTAATTATGCAATTAAAAATGTGCAAAATTTCCCCTCAAGATTTAGCTAACCTTGATGCGATAAAAAGCGACACGCTCAAGAGAAAATTACAAGATATTTCGCTAATTTTTGAAACTTATGAAAAATACAAAAGTGATAGATTTTTTGATAAATTTGATAGACTCGTGCAACTAAACAGTCAACTAAAAACGGCAGACTTGAGTGATATTGATTTTCATTTTTGCGATTATTTGACTGTGAATGAGGCGGAATTTGAGGTTTGGCGTACTATTATCGAGCGAGCTCGTTGTGTTAGTGTTGGTGTAATGACTGCTGAGGACGGTCAACCCAATTGCGACCTTATTAAGAGTGATGTTTGGGACAAATTGATAGCTTTGCGAGAATCAGGGGAGATAGATTTTGATATTTTGCGTGCCCCTAGTGAGTTGCCTAAGTTTACTCAGCATATTGTTGAAAATTTGTTGGCTGTATCTCCTAAAATTCTGGAGACAAGTGGGGACGAAGTTGAAATTTATGAAGCCAGTAACCCTCGATTAGAGGTTGAATTTGTGGCAAAAGATATCTTAGAGCTGGTGCGATCTGGGGCGCGATTTAGCGATTTTTCGATAAACTGCGCTGATTTATCCGCTTATGAGCCGTTGATAAAAAATGTTTTTGATAAAATGCAGATTCCTTATAGTTTAGATAGCGCGATGCCTTTTTTGGCTACCGAGTTGGGGAAATTTGTGTCGGCGATATTGGATTTTGCTAGCGATGAAATGCAAGCCAAGGACCTTTATCGCGTAGTTGGGAGTCCGTTGTCAGGATTTTCACAGGCTGAGTACGAGTTGTTTTGTAATGTGGCAAATTGTTATGGTATCACGGGCGAGGGCTTTTTAACTTGTGTGGCACCGCAAAACAGTGATGAAGATTTTTTAAAATTTTTGGAACTCAACTCTCGATTAGTTAATTTATATGAGTTTTGTGTTTTTTGTAAAACTCCTGCGCGGGTTAGTGATTTTGCTGAAAAGCTGAGTGCCCTATTATCAAATTTTGAGGTTGAAAAACGCCTAATTCAAATTCAGACTGAGCTTACTTTTGCTGGAAAAACTGTTGAAAGTAATATATCTAGGCAGAATTTTGCGAATTTTAATGAATTGATTTCTGGATTTATGTCCATTTTCGGCGTATATGAGTGCATTTTCGGCGAATTTTGCAAGATATTGCGCAATGAAATGAGTAAAATTAGTTTAGGGAATATGCCAATGAGTCTCGATTGCGTACGCATTAGACAGAGTGGCAAGAGTGGGGTTAAGTCAACTAAGTTTATGTATGTAATGTGTGCTCTCGAGGGGAGTTTGCCTAGTGTGGTAGGCGATGTCGGGCTTATCTCTGACCAAGACATAGAGGAATTAGGGGCTCAAAATCTCAAAATTTATCCTAAAACTCGCGAGAAAAACGCACTTTTGCGCCAAAAGGTTATTAATAGTTTTGCTTATGTAACTACAAGGCTAAGGGTGAGTTATCCGATAAGTATGGGCATCGATAGTTGTGCGCCCGCCGTGATTGTTTCAGCAATTAGCAATATGTTCTCTTTTTGTGGGCTTAAGTTAAAACCTATAAATTTAAACTATTTTTGGGACATTGATTTTAACACCGCCGGAGCGGAAAATATCGTAGGGAAAAGATACGCAAACGTTGATTGTATGCTAGAAGATTATATTGATGGGCTAAATTATGGCGAAATGAGTGCTCGCCGTAGAGAATTACAGAGTTCTCTAGAACATGCTCTGAGTGTTTTTGCGCCACAGAAGATAAAAAATGTTGAAAAGTGGTGTGAAGAACGAAAAGAGGTGCCGAATTTAACCAATCCTTCTCAAGTGTTTTTTCCTGATGACAAGGCGGGTGTTACTCAGATTGAGAGGTTTTTTGAATGTCCATATGCGCATTTTTTGTCGTATGGAGTTAGGTTAAAGGAACGGAAAATTGCTACTATGCAACCAGTTGATACGGGTAATATTTTACATGCCGTACTGGAGCGATTTGGTCGGAAATTATCCAAAGAGGGTGTGCAAAAAATAGAGGATATTCCAGCATTTGTATATGCGACTTTTGACCAGATACTGCTTTTGCCCGAATTTGTACATTTTAATTACAATGAGAGCAATAAGGCTCAATTAAATGCGCTCAAACGTGAATCGGTTCGCGTTTGTTTTGCTGTAAATTATCAGTTATCACATTCACAATATAAAATCAAATTTGTCGAAGCGAAATTTGGTTCAGATGGCTTTGTGCCTGTGCCCGAAGTAGCAATTATTAATACGGATAAACGCATCAAAATTAGTGGAAAAATTGACCGCGCAGATGTTTGCGGTAACAAATTGCGAATAATTGATTACAAGACTAGCAAAAACAGTGCAGATTTTAAGTTGTTGAATTTTTATTTAGGCAAAAAAATACAGTTGTTTTATTATTTGGCTGTAATTTTGGACTCGCTCGACTTTGTTCCGAGCGGTGCATATTATTTGCCTGTGCACAAGGAGTATAGCGAGGGCGAAATGATATCGCCGTACTCGAGCTTTTGTATGCAAGGGGTGCCGAGCGATAATCCTGCTGATTTGTTGTGCCAAGACGATCAATTATGTTACGAACACCCCAAGAGCGACATAATTGGTGCACAGATTTCTACGAGTAAGGACAATGTTAAAAATGGCGAAATTGTGCTCAAAACTTATTGTGCAGATGAAGAAACCTTTTATAAATTACTAAAATACGCAAAACAAGTCCTGGAGGGGGCCATTAATGATATCTATTGCGGATATATTGAGCCTTCGCACCTAGAAACATCGTGTGAGTTTTGTAAGTTTGGTGGTATCTGCCGAAAAGGGATAAAAATCGTAGACAAATTGCGGACTAGCAAGTTTGATATAGACAAAACTGCGCCTTTTGCAAAGATAAAAGGAAAGGAGAAATAATGGGAGAAATGTCATCGATAAAAAAGGTCGCTCAAAATAACAATGGACCTACATACAATCCGGAGCAGAGCAAGGCAATACAGACTAGAAATAAAGATATCCTAGTTTCTGCTGGCGCTGGTTGTGGTAAAACGTTCGTGATGATAGAGCGAATTGCGCAAAATATTATAGAACGAATTGCGAGCGTGGACAGATTATTGGTGGTAACATACACAAATGCCGCTGCGAGCGAAATGCGAGTAAAACTTGCGAACAAAATTAACGAATTATTGGCATCTACGCAATACGACGAGTCGGAGAAAAGTTACCTACGCGAGCAAGCTGATTTAATAGGGCAGAGCGATATTTGCACCGTACATAAATTTTGTCAAAATATTATTGAAAAATATTTTTACGTTTTGGATATTGACCCAAATTTTGATATATGTGATGATACTGAGGCGTTTTCGCTAAAACGGCGGGCGCTAGAGCAGATTTTTGAAGAATTAATTGCAGAAAAGGACGCTAATTTTGAATTACTACGCAACACTTTTGATGATAAACGCGGTTTTGACAAAATCAGCAATTATGTCTATAAGATATACACCTTTTTAAACAACCAGCCCGATATTAGTGCTTTTAAAAATAAAGTCAGCGGTGCTTTTGATATTGATTTAGATAAAAATAAATTTGCTCAAGTTATCAACAAAAACGTGGTGGAAACAATCGAACATTTTAGAAATATATTCCTAGATTTTAAAAGAGAAGCGATGGCGCTTGGGTTAAATGGAATATATGCAATGCTAGAGATTTTGTGTTTTCAAATGTCAAATATTCATTCTCTCAATACTTTTGCGCAGAATTTGAGGCTAGTTTTCGCTCTAAACGTTCCGCGCTTATCTAGTTCTCCAGCCAAGAGCCCTGAGGAGAGCGATTTACGGAGCCGTTTGGGTACTGTAAAAAAAGATTTTACCTCGGCTCTACAGGAGTTGCGTAAAAATTTTGTGAGCTCGGATATCGAGGTTATCCAGCAAGATATGTTGGCTAGCCAGCAAATTGTGAACGCTATGCTAGAATTGGTGGAAAAGTTTCGCATAAGATACTTGAAACTAAAAAAGGCAAAAAATTTGCTAGATTTTTCAGATTTGGAGCATTTTGCATATCAAATTTTGTCCGACCCAAAAGTAAATACTGAAGTTCGTAGCCACTATCAGCAAATTTATGTTGATGAGTATCAAGATGTAAATGATATTCAAGAAGGTATTTTAAATAAGGTGCACGACGCTCGCGATATTTTCTTGGTAGGCGATGTAAAGCAAAGTATATACGGATTTAGGAACACGAACCCGCAAATTTTTCTAGACAAATACGATAGTTTTGGGGCGGAGGACGCGCAGAGTGGTTCGGCTGTTACAATTAATCTTAATAATAATTATCGCAGTGATCAGCGCGTATTGGACTATGTCAATTGGTTATTTGATATTTTGATGACTAGAGATTTCGCGGGCATTGATTATAGCAAGGGCAACGCTATGAATTCAGCATCAGATTATCAACATAACAACGCTTTGGCGTTGCCGTCCGTGGAATTTATGATTGTCAATCCTGTAAAACAAGACGATGAAAAACTCGATGCTAGCGAGGTTTATAGGGTCAGCATCGCGCCACAAGTCCAAGACGATGAAATTAGTTTTGCTAGGGCAGAGGCGTACGCAATTTATGATAAAATTATGTATTTATTAGGTACCCAGAAGACGATTTATGATGCAAAAAAGAAAATTGACCGAGAAATTCAATTTAGCGACATTACGATTTTGGCGCGTTCTAGGAGTAAGGCGCTAGTTGAGATAAGGAATACATTGTTAAGTCTTGGTTTACCGGTCGCTCCTATAGGCAAGGAAAACGTGCTCGAGGAATACGAGGTAAAATTATTATTTGATTATCTAAACTTGCTCGATAATCAAACTGACGATATTGCTCTCACTGAATTTTTAGTGTCTCCAATTATAGGGCTAAATGAGGAAGAATTGTGTAAAATTCGCGCAAATAGTCCCAGAGCGGAATTTTTTTATCAATGTGTCCAAAATTACACAGATAATGATGAAATAGGACAAAAAATTGAGTTTGCGCGTTCTCTTATTAATAAAAGTAGGCGAGGGTTAGTCAATAATACAGTTTATCAAGTACTGATGGATTTTTGCAACACGACAGACTATCTCAATATTATTAGAGCTATGCCCAATGGCGAATCAAAAGTGCGCAATGTTATGGGTTTTGCGAATAGTTTTATCGGTAAATCTTACAATTATGACCTACGCGACTATTTAAAAAATACGGTTCAAGGCGTTTTTAGTGGTGAAATTTTGAGCGAGCCAAATATCGAAGCCAGTGTAATCGGTGTCGCAACTATGCATCAAAGCAAAGGTTTGGAGTACCCCATTGTGTTTATGGTTGATTGTGGTCATCAATACAACAAAGATGACAAAAAAGGCGACTTTTTGCTGAATTCAGATTTGGGTATTGGAATGTACGTATATGACCGCGAAAAGCGTATAAAAAAGAAGACGATTTTATATAGTGCGGTTAAAATTGCTACAAAGGATAAAGATTTGGCAGAAAGAGAGCGCTTGATCTATGTCGCTATGACGCGTGCAAAAAATCATTTGTTTGTATCGGGTGTGTTGGAGCTTAAAAACTTTGTGCCTTATCAGACTGCTTTTGCATTAAAGTCTGTAAAAAATGACTTAGAATTAATATTGTCCAGTCTAAGTATTGACCAAATTGAGACACTCAAAAGTTTGAAGAGTTTGACACAAGTAAT
>CAVFEX010000031.1:0-7580 GCA_963621495.1 bacterium | reverse complement strand
ATTGTAAAGTAATCATAAAGGATTGACAAAAATATAAAAAGATTTTATAATGAGGTTATGAAAAAAAATATAGGGCAAGGACTAGAGCGGGATTTTGCTCCCAAATTTTCCTTTAGTAGTGTTACACTTTTTGCGTTTAATATGTTGCTATTAGTGCTAAATATTTATTGTTATTTAGGGCTTTTGGCAGACCAGTTGGGTGGAATGACTAGTGCGTGGTTATCCATTATTTCTGTACTACTCATTGAACTAAATGCGTGGTTTTTCCTTGAGAAGAAAGAAGGGTGGGTCAAAGTTATTTTTGTGTCCACGCTTATTCTCACTATTTTTACTTGGGGCTACTATCTTTTTGCTGTATTAGACTTATTAAAATATCTAAACGATGCCGATGCTATGCGAGAGTTGATTGCTTCTACGGGTATTTGGAGTTATGTGCTCTTTACGCTCGTACAATTTTTGCAGGTTACTTTTATACCTATACCCGCTATTGTTACTACTCTCGCTGGTACGGTGCTATTTGGCGCAGGCACCGCTACAATTCTTAGCCTTATAGGAATTTTGACAGGTTCTGTAGTTGCATTTGTAATTGGCGATAAATTAGGCGAGAGGGTAGTAAAATGGATCGCTGGCGAAAAGGCCCTCAAAAAGTATGGTAATTTACTCTACGATAAAGGGAAATATATTTTCTTTTTAATGATGTTATTCCCGGTATTCCCTGATGATGTGTTATGTCTTATTGCTGGTATGACCACGATGTCCTATAGGTATTTCTTGACTACGATTATTCTCACTAGACCTATAGGGATTGTGATGACTTGTTACCTAGGCGGTGGCGAGATTATTCCTTATAATGAGCCGTGGGGAATTGCGTGCTGGGCTGTAATTATACTATTTATAGTGCTTACTTTTTGGCTTTCTTATAGATACAAAACACAGATTGAAGGTTTTGTTAATAAATCCTCGGTCAAGTTGCGTGATTTCTTTTGTAGAGTCGGAACTAAAATTTGTAAAATATTCCAAGATTCCGTCGCTCTCTTTTCGCGTAAATACAAGGCAAAATTACTACTACGGCGCAATAAATTGCCTTATTTATTACTCCCTGCGAGCCAGGATTTTGGTTCTAAAGGAGTAAAAAAATCGCGATCTCGATCACAAAAAAATGACAATGCTGAGTAGTTTTTTTAAAATTAAATATTTTGTTAAATTTAGTAACAGCTTTTCTCTGTTTTTCTAATTGTTGGTGGAATGTTGCTAAATTTTTTTGTAATTAAGATGTGATATTTTCTATCCAAGCATTTGTCAAAGCGCGTTTTACTGTGGTATAATAGGACTAAATTATTTATTAGGAGCGGTTATGGATACAAATTTTGATATTATTATAGTCGGTGGTGGGCCGTCTGGTATGACTGCGGGCATTTACGCTTCGCGTGCCGGAATGAAAGTGTTATTGATAGAAAAAATGGGTATGGGGGGGCAAGTGGCTCTGACTAGCACGATTGCTAATTACCCCGGGCTAGCTAATATTGAGGGTATTGATCTTAGTATGAAAATGTATGAACAGATGACTAACCTTGGTGTAGAGACGCTGTTTGCGACAGTAGATGAGTTGAAATTAGGCGATAAAATCAAGTATGTAAGAGCGGGCGGAGTAACATACTCGAGTTATGCAATCATATTAAGTATGGGTGCAACTTCTCGTGGGCTCGGGGTCAATGGCGAAAAAGAGTTTACTGGTCGTGGTGTATCATATTGTGCGGTTTGCGATGGTGCATTTTTTAGGAACAAGACAGTGGCTGTAATTGGTGGTGGCAACACAGCTCTCCAGGACGCAATTTACCTTAATTCTCTGGCGGGCAAAATTTATCTAATTCATCGTAGAGATGAGTTTCGCGCAGAAGATTCTGTTATTTCCGAGTTTAATAAAATTTGCAAAGAAACTGACACCAAAATTACTACAAAACTAGGTTATGTTGTCGACCAGATCAAGGGCGAGGGTGTGGTTAAAAGTGTTGTACTGCGAAATTTAGATAATCAGGAATTTGAGGAAATTGCGGTTGATGGCGTTTTTGTAGCAGTTGGCAGAAATCCAAATACTGACCTATTAGATGACCAAATCAAATTGGATAACGGATATATTATTGTTGATGAAAATATGCAGACAAATATTACGGGCGTTTTTGCGAGTGGAGATATCAATCGCAAAAAACTTCGTCAAATTGCCACTGCTATTGCCGATGGAGCGATAGCGGGTACTAGTGCTAGTGTTTTTGTAAAGCAAATAAAAAAAGAGGGATAATATGAAATATTTTGGTACAGATGGTATTAGAGGGGTTTGGGGCGAAACACTTAGCGAGGAATTTGCGAAAATTGTGGGATACGCTTATGGTTTGGCATTGCGTGATGATAGAGACATTGGTGTGGTTTTTCAAAATTCTGATACTCGACCTTGTCTTCTCGTGGGGCGTGATACTCGTATGTCCGGCCCAGCGATAGCTAGTGCTATAATGAGTGGAGCGATTTTGGCTGGATTTGATGTTTTGGATGCTGGCGTAATTACCACCCCCGCGCATAATTATTTGGCAAAATCAGGAAATTTTGCAGGTGGAGTGATGATCACTGCGAGCCACAATCCAGCAACTCATAATGGTATAAAACTCTGCAATTTTGAGGGCAAAAAATATTCGCTTGATTTTTTGCAAAAGGTGGAGGAATATATTGATGTAGGAATACCTTCCAAGCCTTCGCAATCTAATTTGGGCAGACGTTTTACTGATTTTACTCTAGGCGAGCGCTGGATCGATTTTATTTTATCCAAACTCGGCAAGCCTGATTTTTCTGGCATAACTGTTGCGCTAGACCTTGCTAACGGCGCAGGTTTTAGTCTAATACCTGAGGCCTTTTCTAGGACGGGCGCTACTGTATTGTCATTTAATACTGAGAGTGATGGAAGAAATATTAATAACTGTTGTGGTAGCCTCAATGTTGACCGTTTTGCTAGCATAGTGGTAAAATGTGGTGCTGATATTGGATTTTCGTTTGATGGCGATGCGGATAGGATAGTGGTTGTCGATAGCTTGGGGCGTGTGGTAGATGGCGCTGACTTAATGTATATTTTTGGCGTATATTATGCTAAGTTAGGTAAATTGACTAAAAATGCGGTAGTCTCCACACCAATTACTAATTTAGGGCTAGAATCTAGTTTAAAAACTAGGGGTATAATGTTAGTGCGTACCCAGGAGGTCGGTGGCCAATATATTCACTCATTGATGGATAAAAATGGTTATGTTATTGGTGGCGAAGAAAACGGGCATATGTTATTAGGCGATATAGGCGAAGGTTCGGACGGTATGTGTATAGGGCTCTACCTTATCAAAATCTTGCGCGAAGAAAATTGCAAGTTATCTGATCTGCTCGTTGGGTTTTGTAGGACCAAGACTGCTCAAAATAATATCGCTGTAACGTTAACTCAAAAACAGAAAGTTTCGCAAGGAATTTTAGCCCCAATTTTAACAGAACAATCGTTAAAACTTGGGGATAGTGGGAGAATAATAGTCCGACCTAGTGGTACAGAATGTGTAATTCGAGTGCTAGTTGAGGGGGAGGATAGAGAACTACTAGATGAAATTTGTAAGACTATTAGTGATTATATCAAAAAATTAGATTAGGGCTTTGTTTTTTACGAGAGCAATGGCTCTTTTTTATTTTTTTGACTTAAATTTTGCGCTTTCTTTAAATTATTACGAATATGATATCAGGTGTTGTGCATATAATTAAAAGACGAAAATAGCTTGTTTAAAGAAACTAATTTGTGATTTTTCTAACGAGGTGAAAAATGAAAAAACTAGCAATTTTTTCAAAAATAGTTATGTTTGTGCTGTTAATGGTGGTTGGAGTGATTTCTAGTGTGGCTTTTGTGGGGTGTGGCGGACTAGGGATAAAAGAAATTGCCAAAAACTCAATTTCTGAATTACATTTGAATTATTTTAGTGGCGGGACCCAGAATTTTGGTGTAGCGATGTGGAGCGGGTTGCGTGAGGAACCTTATATTGAGGACGGTATAAAAGGCGATATGGTGCAATTTTGTGTATTGAGCATTGTGCCAAATGTGGGCTTTGAAGTAAATGGTGCTGAATTTACAGTCGAGGTAAACAAGCAGACATACTCTGGCGTGTTTGAACGTAGCCCTTTTGACCGTAGTTATGCGAGCGACCTAAAAATTTCACTAAATGATACAGATGAAATATTTGTTTATATTATTCTCAACGGAGAAACAGAAATTGCAAAACTAGAGTGCATTTCTTCAAAATTTAAATTCACTAGCACGCAGGCAATTGATTTGGCAATACAGCATTTTACTGAGTTGCAGGATAAAAAATGGGATAATGGTGGTATAGAGGGGCAGTGCCGTATTATTTCAACAGACAGAGGGTTAGGAATATATTTTTGGTACATTTGCTTTTTAGATACAGATAAAAATCGAGTGGCGGTAATAATTGACCCCGAAAATGGAGAAATTGTAGCAGATATGTAACATTTTTATGATACAATTAATACAATGGCAGTGTAGAGATAAATCAAAATACAGAAGACAATTCTACAAAAGAATATACATAACATTGTATTATAAGAATTTATATATATGGACCTATTATATATAATATAACCAACTACAGAAAACTTCAGGAGGTTCAAAAGATGTTTAGCAAACTATTCGGAGGAATGGATAAATGCGGTTGTGGTAAAAATTCAAGCTGTGATGTGTTGACTTGGCTGGTAATTCTATATGTTTTGATGAATTGCGGAATTTTCAACTGTGGGCTTGACCTTTGCACTATTCTCATTTTATTAATTTTCTTCTGCTGTTGTTTTAAAAAGAACAAATGTGGCTGTTCCTACGACTGTTAAAAATCTCATAGCCCCTCTCGTGTAGGGGCTTTTTTTTATTTCGACAAAATCTCTATTTTTTAGTTAGTATACAAGATTACATATGAAATAAACTACTTCTGTAGCTTTTTGTTGATTTTTTTGAAATTTTCGCAAAGAATATGTCGCGTTTTTGTTGACAAATGGCTCCAAATGATATAAAATCGTAATGTTACTAATTGAAAGGAGACCTATAAATGAAATTATTTGGTAAAATGACCTTTATGAGTTTGGCGATTATTTTGGTTGGCTCATTAGGTTTCTTGAGTCCCATGATGGTGGGGGGGACTGTTCACGGTGCTGCTGCTATTACTGCACCAGTGATTACTTTGACAGAATACACACCAACTTATGAACTTGGTGGTACATCATTTATTACTGTTATTGATGGGGGTGATGTACAAAAATCAGGTTACAAATTGCCTAAGGTGTCAGCGCCAACGGCTACTAAAGTGTCTGTTGTTGCGCGTATGTCCAACGGTATATCCGCTAATGTTTATCAGGAAAAGGATAATACGGACACTTATTACCTTGTAACCGACAAGGCGGGCAAATTCGACATTATTTATACTGCCACTAATGGAGATAACAGTAGTACATCTACTCAAGGTATTACTGTTGAGATCGTAGCCAAGGGCACCACTTTGGAATTTGATTCTAATGTAGAGCAGATTATTCCAGCTGTCGCTTATGCGAACGACAAGATTGTGTTCCCTAAGGCAAAAGTAATGGTGGACGGCGAACTAGATGAGAGTCGTGCTAATAATGTAACTTTGAGTTTGACTGCTAACAATGAGGATAAGACGAGTAGCCTTGTAAAGGATACTGAGACTGGTTTTTATTCTTACACTATCGCTTCTAGCGACACTGGGGACTTTACTGCAACATATTCTTATACTTACGCCGGCAAGACTATCAAATATGTCAAGACTTTCCGTGTCAACACTAACCAGCAAGATGTCAAGCTAAAGTACAGCAATAGCTTGAACAGTAAGCTCCAGAGTTTGAGTTTGGAAGTCGGTGTGGAGACTACTTTGCCTACACCTACAGTGGTTAACGCCGAGGCTAACGATGTAGAAGTTTCTTCTGAGACATACACTTTTGTTACAATTGAGAGAGTGGGTGGCACAGCGTCGACAGATACTCGTGTTATCACTGACTACAAATTCACTCCTTGGGCAGAAGGTTCTTATCGTATAACTTATACTACTAGAGATTTCTGGGGCGTAGCAGACATTACTGCTAGTGGGCACACATGTTCTACTAGTGTTCAACGTAGTGGTATCAAATTGTCATCTAACTCATTGACAGTTAGAGCAGTCCAAGAGTATGATCCTAGTGAGGCTGATTTCTACAAAAATCTTGACCTTAGTGATTCTCAGTGGGAATCACACGACTATGATGTCAAGGATATTTACTACATTACTGACGACGCAGAAGGTGTCAAAGCTACATTCCCTGCAATTATTGCAAAAGGTGGCTGGGGCGAATACAAGAACCTCAAGTTAGAGCGTGTAATTTGGAAAAACAGTGTATCTTTGTGGACACTGGAAAAAGAGCACAAAAAGGACAAGGAAACTACTGGTAAAGATAATGCTAATAGCGAAGGATCATATTGGTTTACCTCTGAAGGATCATACGAGATCGTGTATAATGCTATGTATGTTGACGACGATGGTAATCAGATAAGTGGTACTCGCAAATCTTTGGCTAGTTACAAATTTGAGATTGTAAAAGGAGAGCAACCTACTACTCCTGAGGCAACTAATTTGACAATTACTGCTCCTAGTATTCCAACTCCAGCAGTGCTCAAAAATTCAAATGAAACAGTTACCTTTAATGCTCCTACAGTGAGTGATGACAAGGATACTAGATTGCAAGTTTCAGTAGAGTACAAATTTGACAATTACGCAACTAGTTTCCCTGCAATCAAGAATTCTGATGGTACTTATTCTATTGAGATAAAGGATCCAGAGATTGAGGGGCTTGATTGGTCTCAGCAAAGTAAAATTACTATTACATTTAAAGTAACTAATGACAATAATCAGAGTAAAACTGTTGAAAAAGAGATTGAGTTATTAAGTTATGAGAATGATACAACTGCACCTACTCTTTCTCAGAGTGGAGCAGCTGAGTACGATGAGGACACCAAGAAAATTAATTTGGCTACAGCTAAATTTATTGATCAAGGCGGTGTCGCTACAAATGTTTCTTTGACGATGTATGTAATTAATTCTAAGGGCAAAGTAGTAGACATTTATAATGGTAATTCTAGTGCTTCTGATCATTCTGCTACATTGAAAGAGTTTAGCTATGAGCCAATCGAAGAGGGCGATTATACTTTTGTATATGTTGCTACTGACCAAAACGGTAACTCTACTACATTCTCTACTACATGTAGAGTGGATTTCAAGCTAGGATACTCTGTGTCAATTTCTGGTATTGAGACTCAAGAATACGGTAATGTTCTCGACCTTACTAATGTGATTTCTATTACTAAAAACGGTGAAACTATCAACATTCCTAACAGCAATGTTTCGATCGTTACGAGCGAGATTGCCGAGGATAGTTCCGAGTTTATAAATTTAGCTAACAACTCAATGTTAATTCAGGTTACTGGGCAAGGTTCATTTAGACTAGACAACAAGGGTATCAAC
>CAVFEX010000030.1:5914-7772 GCA_963621495.1 bacterium | reverse complement strand
ACATATAATTATACCTAATTTGCACTCTACTTGTCAAAGATTTTATCACAAAACATATACAATTATTTCTTCTGATGTTATTGCACCATCTTTTGACTGCAAGATAACGACATGTTTGCCAGATTTAGCAAATTCAATTAATGCACTACTAGTATTAGAATCGATATAACTAATCTCGCCTTGACCATATTTTATAGTATAGCCACTAGTATCTTGTACTCGAACTTTTGCTTGTTGGTCCGAAATCAAATTACCCAAGCTATCACGTATAGTATATTCCACATAAAACTTGGCTCTGCCATTAACAAGATAAACGATATTTTCATCTTTTGAGGTGGTAGAAATAGTCGCATTTGCTACAAAGTTATAAAATTCTATTGTGTGGCGTGCCCCACCGCCATCGCTAGCGGTAAGAATTAGTTTACCAATTCCAGGCTTTGTACCAGCAGTAACTATTAACTTACCGTCCTCAATAGGCACTGCAGTCAAGTTCTCACATTCAAAGGTATAACCAGTATCGCAGAATTTACCAAATTGCGGATCTATATAAACCAAGGACAACGATTCGCCATTGTTCTCGGCGTACAAACAATATCTACCAAACTCATCAACTTTATCATAAGTAGATACACCATCATCAGAATAAATATTCACTGAAATATCATCATCAGTAGCCAAAACATACACATCTACTATTATCCGCTCACTCAGCCAATTATAATAAAAATTCGCCCCATTGTCTACTACGCATTTTTGTATAATATCCACCCCACAATCCACGACGCTAAAATTCTGATACACAATATTGAGGTTATCGCCCGTAACTACAGACTTTTCTCCAAAAACCACTAACCTCGTATTAGTAGAGTTCGTAATTAAATTCCTGCAATCTACGCTAGATGTGGCATCTTGAAAATCTGTCCACCAACATTCGTCTAATTTTTGATCGCTACTTACTTTTAAGATGTATTTTATAGGGCTATAAGCTCTAGAATACAAACTATAATGCTTGTACCCGTCCTTATCTACTGTATAATTCAAAACCTGATAATCGCTGTCCAAGACCTCTAATTCTAATGTATTCCTGCATTCTCTTACAGTAATATTAATGTACTTTGATAAAACTTTGTATCCGCCGTCGAGTGTCTCATCTACAGAATCTTTTACAAAAACCTTAACGCACCCTTCTCCAGTAGATAAACCAGTTATCACTCCCGCTGGGTTAATAGAAAGAATATCAGGCGTCATACTCTCAAATGTATAACCCATATTATAACCCTTGTTAATTTTGAAATACGAATGATTGCTAGACAACAAATCAACAGTTTTGCCTAATTCCATCTCAAAATCTGTACATTGAAAAGTTTCACAGAATATTGCTCGTTCAACCTTGACCAACACGGACTTAGATTTATTACCAATAGTAGATTTTATCCTAGTCGAACCGTAGTTTAGTGCCTCAATTCGACCGGTAACAACATCATAACTAATAATTGATTTGTCATAAGTAATGACAATTTCGGAAATATCCGTATTTGTCAACAGTGGCGCATAACCTATAGCGTCCGCACTATTAGCAGTGCCAATTTTGAGATTGATTATACTATCGCAATCAAACTCACACATAGCACTCGCGTCCTTGTCATTGGCACAGCCACACGCTAGAAAAACCACCAACAACACAGGGAAAACCATCATATATAATTTGTGCATATACTCCCCCAAATTATCCTTGTCTTAGTATAAAAAACTCTGCGCTAAAAGTCAAGAGAAAAGGCGAATTTTGTATGTAAAAAAGCAGGATTTTACTCCTGCTTTTTATTATTTGAAATTTTTGTAAAATTATTTATTATCTGCC
>CAVFEX010000030.1:0-5904 GCA_963621495.1 bacterium | reverse complement strand
GCCCTTTAATTTACGCAAAAATGGCGGAATGTCTGAGTCATCTAATTCAACTTTTATACGACTAGTTTTTTGTGTTTCCTGGCTGTCGTCCCTTGCATCAAATTCACGCATATCCAGCCCGTAATCTTTTTTCTCTTCGTCTTCGTAATCTTCCATTCTAGAAGTTTTGTATTGAGGTTCAGGAGTTTCGTTCTCTTTTTCGATTAGGCTAGGCTGTACATTTTGGAAACCTGTAGCTATTACTGTAATTTCTACCGCATCATCTAATGATTCATCAATACTAGCACCGAAAATAATGTTACAATTAGGGTCCACAATCTCACGCATAAGGTCGGCAGCTTCGTGCACCTGGTCAATAGGCAAACTCGAACCACCCTTAACATTAAAGATGATACCAGTAGCACCCTCAATAGTAGTCTCTAGTAGCGGACTAGACACGGCCTGACTGAGCGCCTCAAAAATTCGCCTATCCCCTCTAGCCTTGCCGATACCCATATGAGCGAGACCTCTATTTTTCATAGTGGTGCGAACATCAGCAAAATCGAGGTTAATTAGGGAATTTTCAATAATTAGGTTGGATATTCCTTGCACACCCTGGCGCAACACATCATCTGCGTATCTAAAAGTATCTACTATACTCGTACCCTTAGGCACAATTTTGAATAACTTCTCGTTGGGAATAACCACTAGAGAATCTACAGTTTTACGCAGAGCTTCGAGCCCTTTTTCGGCATTTTCCATACGCTTGCGTCCCTCAAAGTTAAATGGCTTGGTAACCACCGCAATAGTAAGAATCTCTTTTTCACGCGTAAGGGCAGCAATCATAGGAGCAGCACCTGTTCCAGTACCACCACCCATTCCAGCAGTAATAAATACTAGGTCAGCATCATTGACTGCCTGATTTAACTCCTCGTAATTTTCCTCAGCTGCTTTACAACCAATCTCAGGGTCAGCACCAGCACCCCAACCACGTGTGAGTTTTGTACCTATCTGTATCCTATAATCAGCTTTACTGGTCTGCAAGGCTTGCTTGTCAGTATTGACAGTGATAAACTCAACACCATCAACTCCAGCATCAATCATACGATTTACAGCATTGCTACCGCCACCACCTACACCTATAACCTTGATCTTTACCACAGGATTCCCAGAATTTTGTCCATAACTATTCGTAAAAGTATCCATAATTACCTCCATTTATTTCTTGAAAATTTTATTAAAAAACGAATTATTTGATTGACTTTGTTTGAGCGCCATATCTAGTAGCCCGAGTACCGCGCTCAGTTTTGGCTCGTTCATCAACGGAATTTTAGGCTCTCTAATTGACACTGCTTTACCCAAAAGCTCAAACAGTCTTTCCCTAATTCCCTTGATGTAAGATATACCACCACCCGTGAGATTTATCCTAATTTTATCTGGCCTCTCATACGTGCAAGTCTCCAGGCTCTTGACTATCATTTTTGCAATTTGTCTAACTTTGCGCTCTACAATTTCATACACAGCCAGCGCCTTTACTGTGTAAATTTTGCCCTCCAGCTCGGCTGAAATTTCTTCCAGTTCTGAGGGTTTACCAGCGAGTAAGGCATTATCCTTGATCTTCTGCGCTACTGCAAACGGCACGGCTAGCATTTCACAAATGTCAGCCACGATATGACCGCCCCCCAGCGAAAAACTCCTCATACACACTAGTCCATCGCCCACAATTACAGAGACTGTCGTACTAAGATACCCGCAATCTACTAGCACTGCACTACAATCACGCTCCTCCGGACTAATAAGATACATACTTTCTGCCAAAGGTTCCGCCAGAAAATCTACAAAACCAAGTCGCATAATCTCCAACGCTTGCAACACAGCCCCCACAAAACTTCTTTCTGCCAACACAAAAGACAATGTCGCACCCAGCATAGTCGTACTCAAACCTTTTGGGTCAATTACTCGATCGCGGTTATCCAACTCAAAACACACAGGACTGCGATTAATCACAATATGCGTAGGGCTACTACCAAAGTCGTCTGCCATCAAAAATAGTTCTTCAACTTCTCGAGAGCCTATTTTTTTTGCTTTACCATAGTCCTTGCTAACACTCTTGACTTCGTTTATACAAAATTCACCTGGAACCCCGACATACAAATGCGTAATCTTAGCTCTCGCATTATTTTGCGCAGACTTTATCGCAGTACAGAGGGCTTCACTGAGATTCTCGGGCTCCAAAATCTCGCCTTCTAGATATCCAGCATACGGGACACGCGCATAACCTCGGACACCAAAAGTACCATTTATACCGTTATCGCCAATCAGGACAGTGATATGGCTAGAACCAAAGTCCATAACGGCTATGTTTTTCTTTGCCATATCATTTCACCTCCCTTTTTTGATACACTATGGCATCGTCATACTTAATTATAGTGATAAAAATTCATAAAGTCAAACAAAAAATACTACTTTTTTGAATAATTATAAATAATTTTTATTTATAAATCAAGAAAAATGGGCTTTTTGTGTGCATAAAAACAAAAAATATGTAAAAAAATTACACTCTTATACAGTACTATGCAGGTACTATGCAACTTATTTTGCGCAGAGTTGTACCTTTATTTTAGCCAAAAACAAAAACAGCTGCAACTCTAAGTTTTGGTTGCAGTTGTTTTTTAAACCTTTTCCCAATCTATAATTTTGATTTTACTTAGCAACGGCACGGAAAATGCCCTACCATGTAGTGCAGACCCAATGCCTGCAAACATCCATAAAATGTGAAACATTATCACAAAAGGAATCGCAATCATATTTACAGCAGGGATAAAAGCAAAACTAAGATAAAGAATAGTAACCGTTATCCACATCAAAAGAGCTTGATTGTGATGAAATCGCGCAAACGGTTCATCACGGCATACGCAAAATCCGAAGAAAAATATGATATAATTCATAGCAGACACAAATTGAATAAACGAACGAGAATATACGCGATTTTTCTTATCTTTCTTACGAGTTTCTTGAATATTCTGCTCTACTAGAGCCTCAGCCCTGTCTTGATCAGTTGTAGTTTTTGTATAAGTTTTTACATTTTTTGCGGGACGGACTGATTTTTGCGATGTCTTATCTTTGAGTTTGGGGAGCGCACGCTCTTTTTTCTCTTTTGCTCCCCCACTAGATTTGGCTGATTGTGATTTACTTTTTGGCATAATCTCTCTCCTATATGGATATTATACTAAATTATCGCCAAGTTTGCAAATATTTTTACATTAATTTTACTATGCTCATTGTTAGATTACTAATTTCAACAGGAGATTGAGTGTTGTTGATAAGAGATAGAACCTCGTCATTTGCAATATTTATAATCGAGTTACTACCAACACTCGCAGTTTGATTACCAGCTACTACTATTTGAGCAGATAACCCTGTTTGCACTTCGCCACCCAACCCTATTGCAAAATTATATGTCTTGGTGTCGGCATTTTCGTTTTTTACACTGAGATTATATAAAATTAAATATGTTCCACGCACCAGGGTTATAGTTGATTCCCCTACTGCCGTACTAATACCAGTACCATTTTGTGTTATAATTTGTGTAAACGGCACAGCACCGTTAGCCAAAACTCCAACTTCGTTTTGTGTAGCGAGGGTCATATTATTGTCTATTATACCATTGAGCCCTTGGGGACCTTGGGGACCCTGTGCCCCTGTTTCCCCTCGAGGACCGCGCACAATATATGCGCGCATTCTAGGACAAAAGAAAGGCTCGTTCACAGGAGATAAGCCTTGATTACAGTCTGAATATTTCATTTTTTACTCCTAAAAACTAAAAAGGGAAAGATTGTAGCACTCTCCCCTTTTTTAGTGTATGTTAACCCAATTCTTTTGGATACAAAAAAAGAACATATATTTTAAATGGAGTGCTCTCCATAATAACTATATGTTCTTTTTACTTTTTGGTCTATTTTTTATAAACAGGCAACTTTTTCTGTCCGTAATTTTTATATAAATTATAAATCTTTGAGAATTTCTGCTCTCTTTTCCTTGTATTCATCTTCTGTAATCAAGCCGTCATTAAACATTTTTTGCAGAGCTTCTAACCTACTCTGCCAGCTAGGCTGGCTATGTTCATTAGAAGCCATATTGTTGTTGTCTATGACATTAGTAACTGCTTCGTTTACGCGCTCAAAACGGTTGCGTTCCAACCGCTTGACAACACCAGCAGAGATTGCAGTAAATACAACAAACGTAACGAACAATCCGATCATCACCGGGGTACCCAAAAATGACAAAACTTTTGAGTTAAAGGCGAGCTCTTTAGCATCATTAAAGTATATGCTGAACAGCAATAACGACAAGTACACATCCACAAAAATCGAGCTAATATATGTGATAATCTGAAATGCCAAAAAAGACTTTTTGTATTTGGTAATCAAGGTTGCAATAGAGGACGCAGTAATAAATTGGATAGAAATTATGATGATAATTTTAATAATTTTAAGATAATTTGTTGGGTCAAAAGAAACTCCGTCGCGTGTTTTTACATATAGCACATAAACCAAAATTGCACCAATAATCCATAACAAACCACAAAAAGCATTAATAGCGATAAATGTTATTGATGTTTTACGAAACTGACCTTGTTCCAATTTCCTGATCCAAGGTAAAGTCGCGATCAGTATGAAACAAATAATACTCAAAATGGCAAGAGTCAGCGTAACACCTGCAGTAATAAAATGTAAGGTCATACCCATAATTAATATGCCCACTGCAGCGAACAAGCCAACCATCGCACAGGTCATTAAAATTTTGTACAATTTGCCACCATCTTGAAAATTTGTCAAAGCGTTGGATAATTTACCTGAGTTTTTGTTAAATAAAGACATTTCTTACCTCCTTAACTATATTATATATGCTTTTTTTAAAATAAGCAAGCAAAACACCATAGTTTTGCTAATTTGCGTTTTTTATAATTTGCCATAATATTAGCCAGTCAACACAAATTTCATCGACTCGAATTATCCGCCTAACTCTATAATTAATCCCGACTTTACTTTTTTCAAAAACTACTCCAAATAAATGAATCTATTCTAATTATTTACAAATTTTATTTCTTTTATTTGAAAAAATAGTTGAAAAATTTCACAATTTATGATAGAATAGTAGACATACTAGCAACAGACATTTGTTATTCTAGATTTATGCTGATGTGGCTCAGTTGGTAGAGCAGCGCATTCGTAATGCGCGGGTCGTGGGTCCGAGTCCCACCATCAGCTCCAATTAAAATACAAAAATAAAGTATCCTAATAATCTCTTGGGATACTTTGTTTTTTAATTTGTCCTTTCTATTTTTTGTTTATTTTGTTTTATAGATTTTTTTTCAAGGCGTTTTTGCTCTCTTTTTTCAATTTTCTCTAACTTAGTTAAAACTCGAGCGCGCTTGCGAGGGTTGAGAGAATTTATATAATTATTTCTCAAATCTTGCATCACGACTAAAACAGCATCTGCAATTTCCGAATAAACTTCCTTTGAAATCTTCTGCTCTCTATACTGCGACAAATCAATTGGTTCGCCTACTATGATTTTATTAAAGCGAAAAACTCTTGGCTTGTATAGCAACATCATAGGAATAATCGGCGAATTAGATTTAAGAGCAAACATCGCCATACCGCTCTTGAGAGCGTTGACATCATCAATACTAGTACTCCGAGTTCCCTCTGGGAAAATTATGACCTGCTTTCCCTTTTTTAATAAGTCCAAAACCGTTCTGATAGAACTAATTCCGACTTCCTTGCGGTTCACGGGAATCCCACCCAAGCCACGCAAAACACTACCTACAAATTTATTCTGAAAAAGTGTGTGCTTCGCCAAAATATAGCGCTTTTGATGTTCGTGTGATTTGAGAACCATAATATCCACATTTGACATATG
>CAVFEX010000029.1:6181-7983 GCA_963621495.1 bacterium | reverse complement strand
GGCTAATTATGGGTTTGGTTTTTTAATTGCTGTATTTTTCTCACTAATAAATTATTTATGAGTTCAAGGAGTTGAAATGAGTTATCTAGAAATAGTTTATACTATAATGTTTATTTTGGGTTTGCTCGCGACATTTTTTCCTGTTGAATATGCGCTATTTTATATTGTTGGTATTTTTTGCAAGGGAAAGTCTTTTCCCAAAAGAGAGGAAAAATTAAAATATGGCGTGATTATTTGTGCAAGAAATGAGGAACGAGTAATAGAGAACCTCATTGATAGTATTCAGAAGAGCGATTACCCTCAGGAAAAATTGCAAATTTTTGTAATTGCACACAACTGTTCAGACAGAACTGCGGAACTCGCCAAAAATATGGGGGCAACTGTTTATGAATACAATAACGAGAACGAGAAGACTAAGGGGTATGCGCTAAAACACATTTTTGAATGCATCAACAGAGATTATGGGACAATGAGTTTTGATGGTTTTCATATTTTTGATGCAGATAATATTCTCGATAAAGACTACTTTAATAAAATGAATGATGCGTTTTTGGCGTACGACAAAAAATCTGCGGTAACCTCTTTTAGAAATTCCAAAAATTTTGGTACAAATGTAATTACAGCTTGTTATGGTATTTTATACACTGCTGGTTGTAGGCTGGAGAGTTGCGGAAGAATGGCTCTAAAAACTTCAGCTAGAATACTGGGCTCGGGCTTTTTGGTTAGTTCGGATATGGTCAAAGATGGCTGGAATATAGTTATTCTTTCTGATGATACTGATTTTACCATAGAACAAGTGTTAAAAGGCAACAGAGTTGTCTATTGTAATGAAGCGATGTATTATGACGAGCACCCTACCAAAATCAAGCCTATGTGGAGACAGAGGTTGCGTTGGGCAAAGGGTACATTTATAGTGCTAGACAAGAGATTCAAGTCTTTATTCTCCTACACGTTTGGTAGACGCAAAAAAGGCGAAGCGAAGCGCCTGAGATTATCTTCTCTAGACTTGCTGTGCACAATATTGCCGGTAGGTTTGATAGGACTTTGTGTTTTATTGACTGATTTGATACTGCGCTCACTCGCGCCATTGTTTAATTGCGATACTGTAGCAGTCTGGACAAATTGGGCAATTTTGTTTAGTTTTAGTGTGGCGTTTTTGTATTTTGGCTTGATGTTGTCCGCAATTATAACCTATGTTGTGGAGAGAAAAAGAATTAAAAATATATCCACGCCTTTAAAAATCGCGTCAGTATTTGTTTGGCCGATTTTTGCGACTTTGCTCGTGCTATTACAACTAACTGCGTTGTTTAAGAAAAAATTTGTTTGGACACAAATTACGCACCAAGACGCGTCTAATTTCAACACATTTAATACAGATTCTAAAATTTCTAGCTCGCAGGTGGCGTCAGAAGAAATACCGGAGCAAAAAGTCCTGGTACAAAATGATGAGTTTGTCGACTCTAAAAATAATTAAAATAAATAATCAATAAACAAAGGAGAAAAAAGATGAAAGTAGCAATAATATCTGGTGGCTCGGGAAATGATTCCCTGATAAAAGGAATTAAAAAATTATTTGTGGGTAAAGACGATATAGACATTAAGGTAATCGTAAACGCCTATGACAACGGGAAATCAACAGGGGTTTGCAGAGCAATAACCAACACTCTAGGTGTATCCGATATTAGAAAAAATCACTCTCGTTTGTACGAGGCTATGTATGGCAACAGCTGTGATAATAATTTATTAGAGTTTTATAATGGCAGATATGACTTGCCCTTTTCGGGGGGGGGGGGGGGGGGGAA
>CAVFEX010000029.1:2720-6098 GCA_963621495.1 bacterium | reverse complement strand
GGGGGGGGGGGGGGGGGGGGGGGAGAATATAACTCCGTCCTTGATTTATTAAATAAATGGAATATGTCTGAATATGGAGTGTACGCGAAGAGGTTTTTTGAGCGACCTGAGGCGTCTAATTACGAATTCAGAGATTTTAGTATATCAAACATTATTTATTCTGAAATGTACAGCGAATTAGGATACGAAAAGACTAACAAGCATTTCTGCGATAAATTAAATTTGCCCGATTTTGTAATTTTAAACTCTTTTGACAATCTTTTTATTCAGGCAGAAACTCAGTCTGGTAGATTGATTCGTGATGAGGGCGAAATTGTATTTTGGAATAATCCTGATGACAAAATAGTTAAAATGCATTACGATGTAAAAGACGATTCTTACGGAATTAACCCGTGTGCAATCGAGGCTATCAAAGAGGCTGACTACATTATAATTTCTACAGGAACTTTCTGGAGTTCTATTCAGCCAACAATTGAATATCTGGACTTTTTTAAATATATTAATTCAGCCAAGGCAAAAAAAGTTTGGGTTATGAATAACGAGGAGGACGGCGATTCGTTTGGGGTCAGCAGTGTCGATTTTATAAAGTATATGGAAGAAACAGGGCTCGATTTGTCTGAATTTACAATTGTTTTGAATAGTGATGCTAGAGATAGCTTGAAAATGCAAGACGAAAAACATAATTTTGCGGTCAAGGCTATGGGGAATATCAAAGGTAAGCACGACTGCAATAAATACGCGAGAGCGTTGTTCCAAATTTATTATGATTTAAAAAATGTAGAAAATTACGACAAAATTATTTTCGATTTTGATGACACGATTTGGGCGAGAAATGCGACAGAGGAGCAAGAAAAATATTCGCTCGAAAATGTCAAAATGATTAATGACAACCTCGGCGACAGAGCGGTAATAATTAGCGGTAATTCTTTTGACTCAATTGACAAAAAGCTGAACACGGTTTATGGCGAAAAACTAAAAAACTTTAATTCAGATATTTGGGCTGACGCTAATTCCACCCTATATAGACACGGCGAAGATGTTGATTTTATCAGCGATTTTGTTATTAATGATAAATATGAAAAAATTATCAACGAACTCGGGAATAAATATTCGCTACATATAGAAAAAATCGGTAAAAATGCGGTAAATTATAAAGTAAAACCTCTAACACAACTCGAGAGGGAATTGCTTGTTGACTTAATTGACAAGACTTATCCGGGCGATATTAGTTGCAGAATTGCTGGTAGAACCACGGTGGATATTTTGAGTCCCAAAAACAACAAAAGTGTTGTTTTCAAGCATTGCAAATTTGATGATTTGAATACATTGTTTATAGGGGACGAAATTGCCGGCGGTAATGATAGTGCGATATCAAATCTATGCACCAAGGCTATACAAGTAAAAGATATTTACGAAACAAATGCCTTGCTAAAACTCTTGATTGGGGAGTAAGGTTATGATTTACGGTTTAATTATTTGCGCAGGCAATCAGAGTAGATTTAGAAGTCAAACCCCAAAAGCTCTGGTTACTATAAATGGTCAAACTCTCCTGGAGTGGAATACAAACGCTATGAAAAGTGAATGTGATGAGATTTTTGTAGTGTGTTCGAACCAAAATCAGCACTATTTTGATTGCGAGAATAAAATTTCTTTTGAATCGGGCAAAGGGAGTGGAGATGCTGTTTGGCAGGCGCTGGAATTATTGAACATTAAAAAGGGAGATTTTTGCTACGTTTTGTGGGGGGATACCCTTATTTCGTCCGAGTTATGCAAAAATACAAAACACGCCTTAAGATGCGATGGTGTCATTCCGTGTGTTCGTGAGGATAATCCGTATGTTCAGGTTATTCCGAGAGAAAATGGCGGAGTTTGGGCGAAATTTTCAAAATTTGACGAAAAAACGACTGCGGGATATCACGATTTGAGCTTGTTTTATTTCGATGCAGATGTTTTGTTAAAGAGACTAAGAGAATTTAGGGAGAAAATATTGGACGAAAACGGGAATTACAATCACAAACACGGTAATGAAATGGAATTTTTAGATGTATTTAATGAAACTGATATCAAGCCCGATATTCTCGAAATCAAAAATTACAAATCTTTTTCCTTTAATACAATAGAACAGCTAAATGAGTTGCTCGAGGGGTAATATTTTCTTAAAAATTTTAAAATTATAAAAGCGAGCAAATCAACTAGCTATGAATTTTAGAGCGCCAAGTAATCTAAGGTATATTTTAGATTAATATGGCGCTCTATTTTAATATTTTTTGCTAATTTTATCGCAAGGCAGTGCTTTTTGACCGCACAATTAGCAAGGAAAAATTGATTGATTTATATGGTAATTTTTTATATAAAATTTGACACAGTTTTTGTGCCGATTTTGGGCAAACTGTGTTAAAAAACAAAAAAGGCAATTCGGGCGAAATGTGCCGAAAAGCCTTTATTTAAGCCAAAAACTTGGTGACCCGTCCGCGACTCGAACGCGGGACAACTTGATTAAAAGTCAAGTGCTCTACCTACTGAGCTAACGGGCCATATGGCAGGGGTGGCAGGATTTGAACCTACGCATGCTAGAGTCAAAGTCTAGTGCCTTACCGCTTGGCTACACCCCTACAAAGACGGGACTTATACAGAGAATTTAGAAAACCTGAAGCCCACAAATGGCAGGGGTAGAAGGATTTGAACCCACGAATGCTTGAGTCAGAGTCAAGTGCCTTACCGCTTGGCTACACCCCTATGATAGGACTTACACAAGCGAATGCTTGTTGCCCAAATTTAGTGTGGCAGGGGCAGAAGGATTTGAACCCACGAATGCTTGAGTCAGAGTCAAGTGCCTTACCGCTTGGCGATACCCCTACGAATTGTAGTCTACTCAAAAAGTAAACCCACAAATTATTGGACATCAGCCTCACGATGAGACAGTCAAAACACTGTCAATGGGGTGAATAGTGGGGCTCGAACCCACGGCCTCCAGAGCCACAATCTGGCGCTCTACCAACTGCGCTATATCCACCATATTGGTCGAGGACTAAACCTAGCCGATGCCCACAAAAACTAAACTGTATTTACATAACCCAGAGCAAAACTTAGTTCTGGAATGGTGCGCCCAGAGAGACTCGAACCCCCAACCTTCACCTTAGAAGGGTGTTGCTCTATCCTGTTGAGCTATGGGCGCAAGTACAAGCAACAATGCAAATACAATTTGTATCCTACGATTGGGATACTGTTACATTTTATCATAAATTTAAAAATATGTCAACATTTATTTTACAAAAAGTTGATTTTTTTGTAAAGTTTTGCTTGAGAATTATTTTTTGGCATTTTTTAAGTATTTTTTAGCAATTTTTGTTGATAGTTTTATACTATTTCTACTAATTC
>CAVFEX010000029.1:0-2710 GCA_963621495.1 bacterium | reverse complement strand
CGTAATTTTTTAGCGTTTTTTTTTAATTTAATTAACTTTCTATTATGCAGAGCATATAATTAACTTGTCTAATCACACTGATTAGAGTTTGGAGATTTGTTTTGTATGTGTTTTCGGTGGCGAGATATTTTAGCTGGCTCGCCACATAGAGGGCGAGTCGATAGATTGGTTGCAAGGCGTGTTCTTTTTGATAATTTTTCGTGTCTGTTTCGGAATTAATTTCATTTGCCAAGAGTTCTGCGCGCTGTTCCCAAAGGAGTGCAAGTTCGTTAATTCGCATTAGTGCCTGGCTTTGCGAAATCTGGTTGGAATCGAGTTTTATTGACAAGTTGTAGAGGTCGTGGAGCGTTTCGAGATATTTTTTGTGAATTTTTTTGATATTTTCTGCCTCATTTTCTGTCATATTAATCAATTTGAAAATTGGGAGCGAAATTTTGTCCACTTGAGCTGTGATTGATTGCGAATTTAATTGGCTTTGCACTAAATTTGCGTCCTCTTTTTTTGGGTATACTGCTAGCACAATATAGTAATTTTCGTCAGCTAGTTTTACTACTCCCGCACCACCACGGGCTTTAAATTCCAAGGCTTTTGTTTCGGCAGTTTCAAAAGTTCTTACATCAATTTTGACCGAAACAGTGAAATAATCTTTTGACTCAGTTTGCTGTGTCGAAAAAATTGCCTTTAAACTAAAAAAAATGCACAAAAAAATTCCTGCAAAAATGCTTAGAAAAATCAGAAAAAATATAAACTTACTAATTCTGCGTTTTTTGCCTATCAAAATTGCTTCTTTATAATATTTTTTTGCTCGCATAAGATAAAATATGTAACTTTTTTATAAAATATTGCAAAAAAAGTGTCTCAAAGTGGTTACAAATTTTAAATTCTGTGATAAAATATATGCAGTTTGTTTGACGGGCAAACTATAAATCGAGGTGCTATTATGAAAATTGAACCATTATTTGACAGAATTGTCATTAAACAAATCGACAAGGAGACAACCACGGCGAGTGGGATTTTGTTGCCGGGCAACTCGCAAGAGAAACCCCAAATTGCGACCGTTGTGGCTGTTGGTCCGGGCGGGATTATCGACGGCAAAGAAATTAAAATGGTAGTTTCGGTCGGCGACAAAATTTTATACCCCAAGTACGCGGGGAGTGAATTCAAATTCGACAATGAGGACTATATTATTTTGCGACAGTCCGACATTTTAGCGAAAATTAACTGATTTTGGAGGATTTTATGGCTAAATTAATTCAATCAGGCGAGCAGGCTCGTCAAAGTTTACAGCGCGGGGCAGACGCTCTCGCGAATGCTGTCAAGGTAACACTTGGTCCCAAGGGGCTCAATGTGGTACTTGACCGAAAATTTCAGACTCCGCTCATCACTAACGATGGAGTAACCATTGCAAAAGAGGTGGAGCTTGACGATGTTTTTGAAAATATGGGTGCGCAGATTATCAAAGAAGTGTCTGTCAAAACCAACGATGTGGCTGGCGACGGCACGACAACTGCGGCGGTGTTGGCGCAGAGCATAATTCACGAGGGACTCAAAAATGCAACCGCGGGCGCTAACCCAATTGTGCTCAAGCGTGGTATTGCCAAAGCGGTTGACACGGTTGTAGCTGAGCTAAAATCGCAGAGCAAACCGATAGTTGACGCAAAATCGATTGAGCAAGTTGCGAGCATTTCGGCTGGCGACGAGGCAATCGGTAAGCTTATCAGCGAGGCAATGCAGGTAGTTGGCAAGGACGGAGTGATTACCGTCGAGGAGTCGAAAACTATGGAAACGACGCTCGAGGTTGTCAAGGGTATGCAGTTTGACCGAGGCTATGCGAGTAGTTATATGAGTACGAATATGGATAAAATGGAAGCGGAACTTGATGACCCGTTTATCTTGATTACTGATAAAAAAATCAGCACAACTCAGGAGATTTTGCCACTACTAGAGCAGGTAGTCAAGACAGGGCGCAAACTCCTGATTATCGCTGATGAGGTCGAGGGGGAGGCGCTGACAACACTCATCATCAACAAATTACGCGGGACGTTTACGTGTGTCGCAGTCAAGGCGCCCGGTTTTGGGGACCGTAGAAAAGCTATGCTTGAAGATATCGCGATTTTGACTGGTGCAAATGTAATTTGCGATGAACTTGGGCGGAGTCTGAGCGAAACGAGCATAAACGACCTCGGTTCGGCTCATAGCGTGTTAGTTACCAAGGATACCACCACTATTGTTGAGGGGGCGGGGGACAAGTCGCAACTCGAGGAGCGTGTTGGCGCAATCAAAATGCAGATGGAAACTTGCACTAGCGACTATGACCGTGAAAAATTACAAGAGCGTCTTGCCAAACTTGCTGGTGGGGTGGCAGTAATTAAGGTCGGGAGCGCGACCGAAATTGAGATGAAAGAGAAAAAATTGCGCATTGATGACGCACTGTCCGCCACTCGCGCCGCCGTTGAGGAAGGCATTGTTTGTGGTGGTGGGGTGGCACTTTTGCGAACCATTCCTGCTGTGGATAAATTGATTGATACTCTCGAGGGCGACCAAAAAGTAGGGGCAAAAATCATTAGAAATTGCTTGTCCGCTCCGATTAGGCAAATTGCCAAAAACGCGGGTATTGATGGGGGGGTAGTGGTAGACAAAATTTTGTCAAACGATTCCAAAACTTTTGGCTATGACGCACTAAACAATAAATACGTGGATATGATTGAGG
>CAVFEX010000028.1:0-7996 GCA_963621495.1 bacterium | reverse complement strand
TTTTTGTTGCATTATTTTTTTTATTTTGATAAAATTAAAATGTAAATTGTCGACTGGCATTATGAAGGTTGATTATCTTGTTTTTTATGTTATATCGCTATTCAGGAGCCGTCGATTGACTTTGCAAAATATTGTATTTTTTGTAGATTTTTAGACAACATAAAAATAGGAGATTTTAGTATGTCAAAGATTAAAAATTTGCTGATGGTTTTTGTACTATTGCTATGCGTAGTACCTATGTTTGTAGCGTGTGGCGAAGATGATTCACCAATAATAAATATTGATGATAGAGTGTATGTATCTAGGGTTTATTTTGAGAATGAATCACAGGTTATACCTCTGACTTTGGGTGGGCCATCTTATACACTCCAATATTCGTTCAAGCCAATTACTGCGCAAAACAAGACGGTAAAATTCACTTCGAGCAACCCTCAAGTTGCTACTGTGGATAAATATGGTGTCGTTACAGCAAAGGGGGTGGGGTCCTGCGTAATTACTATTACATCTATGGACAATGCAGAAGCCATCAATGATACGGCGCGTGTCAATGTAGTTAACGAAAAGGAAAAGCTAACTACACCTAGTTGGAGTTATGATGGCACCAAGATTGTATGGAATAGGGTTGTGGCGCAGTCTTCTACTACATATCAGCCAAAATATGAGATAGTTCTTACTAATTTAGATGATAATACTATAACCACCGATGTTGTATCTAATAATCAGTATGACAATATTTCTTTTGGTAGATACAAATTTAAAATGCGTGCTCTAGGCGATAGTAATGAGGTGCTATATTCTCACTCTGACTGGACTAATGAGGACGCAGGATTTACCAAACTTGGTATACCTACCAACTTGAAGGTATCAGCCATTTCTTCGGAAGACGACAATGTTATGGCCGAGCGTACTTATGAACTGAGTTTTAAACTGGCGGACAATGCTAATAATATAGAAGATTATGAGTATTCTATCATACCTACATCAGGTTCGAGTGATAACAATCAGATTTCAGATGAGCAAGCTAATTTATGGAATAATGCCATACTAAATGCACAAATTGACCTTGAGACTCGTGTGGCTAAAATAAAAATTCCTGCTGGTATTACTAATAACCCTGTGCGTATTTATTTTGGGACCAAGACGAGCAAGGCTGACAATATTTATGGTACTAGCGCATCTAGTCAGCAGGCTAGTGTGTGTGTGGGAAAACTAGATGTGCCAACTGGGCTCTCTGTTTCTTCTCAAAACGGCACAGACAAAACTTTGTACTGGACTAGTGTGTCAAATGCTGATCGATACAAACTAGTGGCAAAATACTATCTAACTGGGGACAAGACAACGGAAACTCCTACTGTTATTTCTACCACCTTTAATGCTTTGGGGGTAAGTTCATATAATTTAAATAAATTGGAAAATGTGCCTAGTAGTTACAAATCATATGAAATATATCTATATGCTATGGGAGTTGACGAGGGCGCTACAGTTATGTTAGATAGTGCTAGTAGTTCTTGTGCTAGGATGCAACTTGATGTTGTGAGCGAGATTCAAATTGATTCAGAATCCGATGGATCGATTTATAGACTAAAGTGGACAGCTGTTCCAAATGCTGTTAGATACAAAATTTACATTAGTCAAAACCAAAATAATAGTTTGGATGATAATGACAGAAAATATAGCTATAATACCTCAGGAAATGAGACAGAATACGTACTCAGTGCCGATGCGCGTAAGAGCGATTCTTCGCCAGAATCTATTTGGTATGTGGGCGACAACTATATCAAGGTTCAAGCAATTGCAGATGTCAATAGCAATTTTGATAATAGTCGTGTAGCGGTATCTGGGCAGAGACTAATCAAACTAGCGACACCTGAATTAACTGCATCGATGGGTAAATTAGTGTGGAAACCGGTAAATAATGCTGGGTCATACATACTCGAATATGGTAGTAAACAGCAGACCTTTAGTACCGATGAAAGTAAGGCGCAGTATGTCGTGTCTCCAACTCTTGATGATTTTAATCAAGAATACTCCTGTCAAATCAAAATTACGGCAATAGGTCCTAGCAATGAGCCATTTGTTATTCGTAGTCAGGCTAGTGAAGCCACGACTTTTTATCGATACAAGACGATTGCCAAAGACTCTATTTCAATACTCAACGGTAAATTGTCTTGGAGAGGGCAAAACAATACTATTATTGCTACAGATGACAGTATAATTAATGCTTCTTCTGTAGAAATTGAAATTTACAAGACTAGTGATGAGGCAAAAATTCTCAAGACTATTACATCTAGTAACGGTAGTGGTACGTTGGATATAGCACAAGAGTTAAAAGATTTGGATGGTGATGGATTTTATAGTTTTAAACTGCGTGCAATTAGTGAGCAAGTGTCTGGCTTGAATTATGTCAACGGCGATTGGTCAGACGCGATCAAGACATATCAAATGGATGCACCAAGCAATCTGTGTGTCAGTAATGGTGTGCTCAGCTGGGACAGTGTAAAGGATACCAACATAGGTCTATATAATTCAGGCATTAGGTATATTATCAAAGTTGGCGACTCCGAGAGGACTGATTTGACTTTGGGTATTGAAAGCACATCTGCAATTCTTGCTAATCTCAGCAGCAATCAGGCTTATAAAATATCTATTCAGACTAAAATAACTGAGGTCGATGGTGCTCAATATACGGTAACTGGTACAACTGACACTTATCTAATAAACTCACTATTTTCGAATGCAATTAGTGTAAAAGTTGCACCTAAGCCAACCGGACTCCGAATCCAAGATAATATTCTATCTTGGAATAGTGTGGGCTCGGATATCACTACCTACAAAGTGTCTCTGTATGAGAAAAACAAGACAGATGTATTGATGAGTGATGATAATATCAAACCAGGTAGCAACACACCTTCTTATGCTTTTTCAATGCTAGAAAGGAATGCGGGTAACTATCTATTTGAGGTTCAAGCATTGGGCAATAGCACTAATATTTTGAATAGTTACACTAGTAATCAAATAGAAATTTGCAAACTCGCTACACCTACTATTACAATTACTGATGATGGTAAACTATATTGGACCAGTTCTATATATACCTTGGGTAGTGATACTAGAATTATTAATAAATATTACCTAGAAATTAAGGATAGTGATGGTAGGAAAATAGTAGACAGAGAACTGACGACTAATTCCACTGACCTTAGTTTCTTGGAAGACGCGTATTGTAGCAAGGATATTCCGCTCACGATATCTATTCGTGCCAAGAGCAATAATATTGCAAAAGTTTATGACAGTGATACTGCCACTTACACGCGCAATTTAGCTTCTGATTCATACCAAGATGACAACAATGTTCAAGTTTCTGTTTATAAATTGCCAAAGATTGATTTATCAAATATTGAAATTTCAGATTCTAAAATTAGGTGGACTAGTGGGACAGACTATGCAAAAGCTGGTTTGCAATATTACATTACGGTTTATGAGAGAAATCAAGGTAATTATCAATTAAAATTAGAAAACACCTTACGTACTTCGGGTAATGATGGCTATGCGGAATATTCAATTCCGACTACTTGGTCTGGACTCGAGTATTATGTCAATATTCAGCAAATAGGGTATATGGAGCAAGATTCTATTACATTGGCAAAATCGCGTTATCTTACGAGCGAGTTTTCTGATGCAAAATATTTCTTGAGATTGCCAGAAGCCACTGCGATATGTCTTTCTAGTTCAGGCAGTAATGAGCCAATACTCAACTGGAAATGTATGAGTGAGCAAGATTATCAAAGATATTGTATCACGCTACAAAAACTCAATAGTCAGGGCGCTACGATGTCGCAATATGTATTGACCTATTATGTAGATTATGATGCAAATTCGGATTACTCATATTCGTTGAACTTGTTTACGACTAAAGGTCTTACACCAAATAAAGAACTAGCTACCCTAAAAGAGCTCTTTGGCGACGATTATTACGGCGAATATGAAATTTATGTCAAAGTAGTACCTGCATTAAAAGATGATGGCAGTGAAGAACAGATGACTGAGACTACTATCAATGGTAGGACATATCTCTTGACCCCTAGTCGTACTAGCAAAAAACAGTCTATGACAATTTATTCCGCGCCTACGATTAGTGTGAGTGAAAGCAATGTAGTTGTAACAAACTCCAACTCTTCTTCAAAAGGAGTAGAACTTACCTTTGTAGAGGTAGAGTTGAATAGTGATAATAAGGATTATACACTCAAAGAAAACGGGCATCAAATATCAACTATTCTGGGGGCTAATATCAATGAATACACAATCACAGAATCAATTTTAAAGCCGGATACACTTTATCAAGTTACTACTCAGGCTATAGGTAACAAGTCTAATCTTGTTAGCTCGCCTAAGGTAGTTAGCAATATGTTGGTATCCAAGATTCCTACTTTAGAACCTAACACATACTTACAAGACACCGCAGACGAGACGAATTTTAATGGCTGGTATGTGAAAAATGGGGAAGTTTGTTGGAACTCTGTAACAGGTGCTACTGGCTATAAGATTTATATGACCTACGGCAACACGACTAAAAAGGTATGGGAGCATATTGATCAGGACAAAAACACCGCTGGGCTAACAAATATGGGCTTTGCGTCTAACTTTGGTACTTTTGGACTCAGCACCCAGGTCGTAGGTGGCAAGGTAATTAACATAGAACCTCTAGAAGGTGGTGCTAGTTCTATTGCTATTGGGTATTTGAGTAGTGATTTGTCGGAGAAAATTACTGTCAACAAACTTTATGCGCCTAATGATACTTGCGGTAATACCATTTGGAATAACACAATTTACAATGCTGACGGTACCATAAATACTGCAACAACAGTAGTAGGCGAAGATCGTACTAAAGCATATGCGCGTATTGATGATGATGGGGAATTCGATTTTGGTATTCGCGATGAAAATGGAGAATGGACGGGATATTCTGGTGCAACCAAATATCGCTTGGATATATCGGGATATAAATACAGCCAGGAATCATTTAAAATAGAGTTTGATTTGTCAACCGAGGAAGGCAGAAAACAGCAACTCATCGCTTCTGAGGTTTTGGCTCAAGATAGTTCATCAAGATCTTATACTATAGCTATGACTGCTATTGGTAATGATTGGTCTGGAGATATGGAAAAACCTATTTACATTAGTAGTGATGCGCCAAAAACTTTTGAATTAAGATATATGGGTGTGATTGATGACTTGGGCATTTATCAAGGTAAAATTGAATGGCGACAAAATTCGAGCGATATCAAAAACTACATTTTGCGTTATGTTCTTGATTCTACGGCTGACGAGGTATATTTGCAAGACAATGTCTTTGATTTTGAAGGCGACAAATACCAAAGTCTAAAAGGCGAGACAATCAAGGAGATTTATGTACGGCACCAAGGTATGGCTACCTCTTCAACTGCTGGTTCGGGATATGTAAATACTGCTTGGTGTATTAACCCTCTGACTAATGTTATTAAAATTCCTGACTTGGGTACCACAACAGTCGGCGGGAGCGAAGCTTCACTCTATATTAATAATAGCACGGGTTATCTCACGTGGAATATAGGTAGCGTTTTGACTGGTTTACAAGCGGATACTGAATCTGAATTCACGTTTAGTATAACTCGTGAAGTAACTTGCGACAACAAATCTGTATTTGTGGATAGTCCAACTGATGTAGTAACCCTTAGCAAGGGAGAATATGACGTGCCTCGTGTGATTTCTACTAACACTAACATGACTTATGTTTATGACATTACTGCATATGTGCGTGGATCTGGTATTGATAGCAAAATTTTGGCAACTTCAGGTAATGACAGTGTCAAGTTTATCAATGGTAGTGAGTATAATTTCCGCGCAGGAAAACTCAATACTCCTGGCACGTTCGCGCTAGATAGTGTGAATGGTAGCGTGCGCATTAATTGGGACCTTGAGGGCTGTGGTATCAGTGTTGAGACAGGTAATATAATTGAAATTATTCAAGCAGACACGATTATGTTTATGTATTATCTAGACCCAACTAAATCGACTCTACAAAAGAAAACAATCACAGCACAAGATTATCAAAAAATTGAGATTGTTGACAACAAGATAATTGAGACTAAGGGCGAAATGGCTTTTTGGGAGCAAGGTACATATTACGATTTACAAATGGTTGTACTCAATAGCGAAGGCAAGGCCTTTGGTAGTGGTATAATTAAGCTAAATAGCTCCATGGTAGAATTTAAACACTTTGCAGGCGGTAATGGTACTAGAGAGTATCCATTCCAAATCGAAACGGCGGAACAATTATCTTATTTATTCTGGTTGCCAGAAAAATATTTTGTACTAAATAATGATATCGTGCTAGATAATTTGACTGAGGTACAAAAATTATATCCTAGTGCAACTACTAACCTTCTATATCCTGAGGAGTTCTATGAGAAAGATTCGGGAATAAGTGATCAATATAGCAAAAAGAATTTTTATGGTGGCTTTGATGGTAATGGATATGTCATCAGAAATTACCAAGTCGTAGGTGCTACTAATATGTCCATTTGGGATACGCTAACAGGTGTCGACCTTACAGATAAAATAGATAATGACCCATATCAAAATACTTCTGGTATCATTACTAATCTGACTGTTGAGGTTAATACCCTAGATGTAAGTCAATTGGGTTATCAGACTTACAACGGTATAATTGTAACGCAAAACAAAGGTCTTATTTACAATTGTCATATTACGGGAGACAATAACAAGACTGAATCAAATGATGAGACTATTACAGTTTTACCTGTAATAACAAATAAGATTGAATGCATTAACGAAAATATGGAAATATTTATTGGTGGTATTGCTGGTATCGTAAATGATTATAAACTTAACACTTATACCGCTAATTTGGAATCAGAGAACCGTGTAGTTTGTTGGGAACAGAAATATCAAGGACGAATTGAAAACTGCTCTAACTTGCTGGATCTCACAATCTACAACAACGAGAAGAATTACAAAATTTATGTAGGTGGAATTGTAGGTAAAGTTAGCAATGGTAGAGTAGTCAACTGTGTCAATGGTTCTGTTTCGGTCGTAGCTGGTCAAGGAAAAAATAGCGGTGCAATCAATGGTTATTACGCGGGCGGTATCGCTGGTGCTAGCATTGGAGAAGCATACAACGAAGTAACCAGCACCAAAGTAGATGGCACTGTCGAATATGACATGATAAATCATTATTCATATATTTACGGCTGTACCAACTTTGCAAAAGTTAATACCCAATATTTGCTTAGTGCAGTGGGCGACGAGGCAGTGTCTACATCGGTAGCAGGTGGTATAGTTGGTGTTATGAGCAATGCATACACTACATTCTGTATTAATTATGGTGTAGTTTCTACTGATGGCGGTGCGGCAGCATCAATGGGTGGAATATGTGGACACGGCTTGGCTGGTACATATATAGCCAACGTAATGAATGCAGGGACAATTGAATATGACGAAAAATATGTATATCCAACCTCTACAAGTAACACAACGACCACAATCGTGCGTGCAGGTACCCTTTGTGGTTATAAGGTAGTACAAGTTTTGTACAACTCTGTTTCAAGACCTGATGCAATTATATGCAAAAAATCAGATGGTTCGAGTGAGACAATTAAGAATCCGCCATTGTATTACTATGACGATTCGGCTGGGCTTCCTACTACAGGTAATATAATAACTGCTAATGCTGATTTGAGCGAGATTGCCCTTGAGATTCTTGAGAGCAAGTGTAACATAAATAAACACGAGTTTACAATTACTGCAAACGGCGCGATTATTACAACGGGTTACACAAATATCTTGGGTAAAAGACCTATATTCTCATTTGATAACGAATTAAACATTTGGACCATTGATTGGACAGGCAGTTCTAATAATTAATAATGAAAAATGAGCAAGAAATTTCTTGCTCATTTTTTTATTTTGAGAAAATATTGTATAGCCTGCGGTGGAG
>CAVFEX010000027.1:0-8118 GCA_963621495.1 bacterium | reverse complement strand
ATATTACCAAATAAATTTGACAAAAGCAAATAAAATGAGTACAATTTTTAAAGAAATTTGAATTTTTTTACTTTTTTTTAAAAACTCGAGCAAATTTCGCGATTTTTCTATCCTATTATTAATATAAGGGGGCAAATATTAGATGAAAATTTTGGGCAATTTGCTGATGATTATTTTGGGTGTCGCTCTCTGCTACCTCGTGTCCGCAATTGTAGGGTCCATTATGCAGTATGGCACGGTTACCATAGAGGGGCTATACAATACCTACACAATGGGAATCTTTACCGTGGCGGTACTGGGGTTAGGTATCTACGGCCTACTCCAGCTCGCCGACGGCAAGAGCTTTTTTGGCTTGGGCGGTAACAAGGAGAAAAAGAAAAAACAAAAAGACAAAAAACCGGACGAGCAATTTTTTGACTCAGAATGGCTAACAGAGCGCGAACTCGACAAAAAATATGACGGGTGCCTCTTCCGCGAGTTGTATCTCCATGAGGACGGCGTGCCGATACGAGCACAGTTGCAAGGTAATGGAATCCACATTAATCTCAAGCACGAAATTTGGCACACTATGGTCGTGGGTACTACGGGTTCGGGTAAATCGGCAGGTTTTATCGACCCGACAATTCAAATCTTGGGCCACACCAAGAGTAAGCCAAGTCTCGTCATTATGGACGTCAAGGGCGAATTGTTTATGAAACACTCAATTATGCTACGCGAGCAGGGCTATAACATTGTGTCCTTTAATTTGCGCGACCCCTTTAGTAGTACTAGGTGGAACCCTATGAGTAAGCCCTATAGGAGTTTTCATCGGGCGCTACATTTGCGCGAAGAGGTGCGCGTGCACCGCAACGAGAACCCAGCAGACCTAGGTCTACGAGTGATCGCGCCCGTATACAACTACGAGTGGTACGAAATCGACAAGATCGCGTTCCCTAACAAAGAGGACCTAGAAAGCTATATTATCGCCACTCAAAAAATGCTAAATGACAGCGCCTACGAGGACCTAAATGACATAGCGCACACCCTGTGCCCTGTCTCTGAGGGCAACGACAAGTCGTGGGAAATGGGTGCTAGAGATTTTGTACTAGGTATAATGCTCGCTATGCTCGAGGACTCGGCATTCCCCGAACTGGGTATGACAGAAGACCGGTATAATTTCTTTAATCTATATAAAATATGTAACACCAAGGACCCGGACCCGGACAAGCAATTCGGGACTTTGCAAAAGTATCTCCAGGGCCGTAGCAAGTTGAGTAACGCCGTTTCACTGGCGGCGCCAATTGTCAATAACTCGCCGGTTACCGCGCGGAGCTTCTTCGGAATGATCGCCAATGCAGTCAATGTTTTTGCGGATAGCGGTGTGTGCTTTGCAACTAGTGCAGATGAGATGGACTTTACTCACTTTGCCGACAAACCAAATGCGCTGTTTATCAAGGTGCCAGACGAAAAAGAGACGCGTTACCCTATCGCTCAGATGTGTATCGTGCAATTATACAAGACTCTAGTCGAGGTGGCAAACCACAACCCACCAAAACTTACCCTGCCCCGCCACGTGTACTTTATACTAGATGAATTCGCTAATATGCCGAAAATTCCGCGCTTTGAATCTATAATCACTGTAGGGCGTAGCCGTGGAATTTGTCTAATGCTAGTGGTGCAGTCCTACCCGCAAGTCAGCATAAAATATGGCGAGGCTGCGGCAGATGTCATTAAGTCAAACTGCAATATTCACGTATATCTCGGTACTATGGACCAGAAAACAAAAGAGGAGTTTAGCACGCGCTGTGGTCAAACCAGTGTAGATTCCAAGAGTACTAGTGAGAGTAAAAATAAAGAAGACACCACAAAGTCAACCAGTACTCAAAAAGTCAGCCGTGCCCTCATCACTCCAGACGAGTTGGGCTACCTAAAGGACGGCGAAATGATAGTGAGTATGTTCAAGGAAAAAGCTATCAAGAGTCAATTCACTTTTGCATACAAAGCTGACCATATATATAGCATGACGCCCGCGAGCGAGGAATTCCGCCCGCCTAGATACATCAACGAGGAATATGTCTTGTATGATATCAAGGAACGTAACCGCAAAATTCTCAATAAATCTAGAGAGGACGACTTTGATTTTTAAATTTTAATCTAACAATACGAGGAGCTATTTTACTCCTCGTTTTTTCTTATTGTACATTACCAAGTTATAACCTCGCCCGCCCACAAAAACTAGAAACTAGAAACTAAAAACTATTTAAAACGCGAATTAAAATGACAAAATGCGACAAACTAAAAAAAGTGGCAAAATATATAGAAAAATGTCATTAGGTATGCAATTTTGTTTGTGTTTTTTTGCGTAATTTGATAAAATATACTTGTAATATTTTACTTTTGTTTTTACTGGCAAAAAAGGGAGGAATTTTTTATGCAAAACAAAAGACTCTATAAGTTCTTGGGTGCAACTCTAGGTATTCTGGTTTTGTTGGCACTATACTGTGGTGCGATCGGTATATATACTTTCCGTTCGTCCACCCCTAGCGCACAAACACAAATTATGACCGTCAAAAAGGTGTACCTTAAGGACAGGTATTCTACCGAAACGGTGTACAAGTCTACAATAAATTCGCTACCTAGCGACAGCAATACTGAAAATGTGTATTATGACGCTTGGCACGAAACAGATTCTGAAGTTGCAATTTCAGAGGGCGATTTTGTAGTACTCAATACATCTTTGCACGCGTACACGAAAGAAGACGGCACAGGCACAGTAGAAAAAGGTCGCGAGGCGATCGCTATTGATTTCCCTGGCACTATCACTACACGCAGTGTGCCTACGGTTACAATTTATCACAATGGTAGCGCAATATCGCACAACCAGGCAGTAGAAGCTATAGATGACAACAACAATGGTACAGGAGAATGTACCTTTTTCCAGTACTTGTTTGCCCTAACGCCAACAGAAGTTGAGACGGGCAATCTCAACGATTGCTACTACACATACTCTAGCAAAAAAGACGCGACGACCAGCAAATATGTCAAGGGCGATAAAATTTCCGCTCCTGAGGGCAAGTATACAATTATACTCAAATATTTTGATGTAAAAGAAGCCGAGAAGATCGAAGAAATCTCCTTTTATCTTGCTACCGAAAAGACTTATAATCAGCCCAACGAAAACCCGACATTTAGTAATACCGAAAAATTGGGCCTAACAATCGAGACAACTGGCAACATGAAAAATAGCGAAATTATAAAAGCGCAGATGACCTCTACCAATCAGTACTTTAATTTTACTAATGCCCTTACTACTAGTTACATTGCGAGCGAGGGCGCTTTTGCCACTACAACCACCACTAGAGACGATGACCAGCTGTACTACCCAACCCTCATCTACAACCCAGAAAAATTCCTCATTTCATACACTCGAGTTACCAGTAGTTATCGAGAGACTATAACTACTAGTTTTTACTCAACTTACCAAGAACAGAGGGGCGAAATTACGCAATACGGATACCTCACTGTCGAGACTACCACTACAAAAAATCCAGGACAAATAATACAGCGCGTTTACAAAATTGAACCAAATCCTGAGGGTGCTAGTTCGCTGTATACTATAAAAATGCAATTTGACAAGGTCGGTAAATACACCTTTACCAAGACACCAATTATCAAGTCTAATTTAGATGATATCACTTATACTTATGACAAGCCAGACAATAAGGTCATCACTGATGATGAAACATACTTTGCTAATACAATTTTGACGATAAATGGTTTTGTGGCTCAATATTCTGATACGACGATTACCTCTGCCCCACTCTACGACGATACTTTTGACTATAACACTATGACCGCAGAAAAAGAGGACGGTACACTACACACCACAAATGATGTAGTATATTCTCGAGACTTTCTTACCGCTGGCAAAAATATCGAAATCAGTTCGACCACACGTACCCGTGCAGAGACTATCTATACAGCAGATATGACATTTGCAAATGGCCTGTTGGGTTACGGGGGCTATATTTCAAAAAACACTATGCAAAAATATATCCTAAGTTATTACAATAATTCGGCACCTAATAGTTTGAGCGAAGATAAAGCTTTTGAGAAATTCTTTGAATACAATAACGCAGTGCAAGGCAACTCTGATTACGATGGTAAGTACATACGGACATCATACAAGAAAACAGCTGACGGCACGACTACCAAAAAATGCACCGTCCGCGCTAGCACTAACCTCGCACCTGTAACTTTTGAATTCTATGGCACTCTCTATACGGGCGAAACCGCTGATAATAATAGCGCAAGTTGGTACGCTTTTCGTGATAATTCAGGAAATGTCAGTGTCAAGAATTATACTCGCGGAATGAGCTTTAGCACACCGGGCGAATATATAGTGCAAATTGCCTACAAAAATCTAGCATACAGTTCTAGCAATCAAATTGGCAGTAAAATATACGAATATATGCACCAAATTTTCTGCTTTGAGATAACCAATGACACGCCAGTGATCAGCGTCCTTGCCCAAGAAGGCACCTCTACCCCTAATATGCTAACTAGCCAGAGTGCTGAAAAAATTGAGACTCAAGGTTATACCAACAAGTATGTATACGCTAGTTGGGAGACTGCGGGACCTTTTGACGCGCAAATTGAATGTAAATATAGCGTAACTGATTGGAATGACAATGTAATAATAGAAAACGCCTCACTCAATGGTCTCGTGTATCAATCCAACCTCGAACGCGGTACTCAAACTGCGATATCGACTAAAACTGACCTATTGTATGGTAGCGCAAAAAAAGTGAGTCCTTACAGTGATTATGGACAAGACGGAAAATACTGTATCCAGATATTCCGTAAAAACAACCCAAAGGCCTGGGTTAATTATGAATTTTATATCGATACAGCGCCTATAAAAAATATTCAGACGATAAAAGTGGCTGGTAATCATGTGCCTATAGACAATACAACCAATAGTTATACAGTGCTCTCTAGAACCGATCCACAAGATAACAAAAACTTTAATTTGGTAGTGAGCGACGCTTTTGGATTTACTTGGGATGACAAGTCAAGCGGTGCACCAATTACTGCCCTATATGTCTACGCTAATATCAACAAGACCACAAACTTTGACCTAGTCAAGGCAATTGCTGGAGAACTCGCTACCCAAGAATCCGATGCCGAAAACAAATTACTCGAAATGGCAAATAGCGGTGCTGTGTATATGCCGACCAATGCAAGTTTGGGCATATTCAACCCCGCTCTGAATTACACAAAATTAAACCCAGAAGATTCTAGTACAGAACTCAAAGCATCACAAATCATCAACACTCCACAGTTAGCATTTTTACTGCTACGTGATGCTGCTGGCAACACCGCTATTCACGCTACTATGCTAGATAACACCAATACACAAGTACTTCAAATTGAAACACAATCTAGCTATGTAAATGTGATTACAAAAGATACTAAATTCTACTGGGGTACTCACAAATCTATCAATGCGGAAAAATATACCGGCACACGCGAAGAGGGTTCGCCATCAGTCCTAGATGTATATGACCTTGTCAAAGAAAATGTAGGTTATAGCCCAGCAATCGGAGACCAAAAAGAACACCTAGAATGGACTATAAATAATATAACATATACCTCTAATTCTAGTAATTTTGTAAAAAACATACTGGCATTGGATCTCTCTGCCAACAATTCCGTTAATATTAAATTATCAAAAGTTCAGATTACCGCTAGCGATAACCAAGATGATAAAATAGAACCTAAGGTTGGAGAAACTGGAAATGCACCAGAAAACTGGTACGCCGTAATTACGGTCAATAAAGAGACAGCAGATAGGATAGACGGCGAATGCACGACTAGCGTACGAATAGATGGCATTGATGTCAATGCTAAAACTCACACCCTAGAAAATGGAGAATTCAGATATACAATACTCGTAAAGGATAGCGGTGGTAATGATAACTCTGGAGGTCTCTATGTTGAGGTAAACTTAGATAAATCACTGGGCTCAATGCGGAGTTATTGGGATTATGAAAGTAATAAAGATGACCTATCATACAACCGTAAAAAAGACGCAATTACCGACCAACAATATGTAGCCAACACATATTCGACTAACAGACGCTATGTAGCGTTTAGCTGGACCGAACCTCAAAATGTGTCATACAAAATTGACAATATTAAATTAGAGTTTTACACTTTTTCTGATAATACGGAATCGACTGCATATCCTTATGAATCTTCTCCTAGTAGAACTGTAATTTTGTATAGATACAGCGATTCGGACTATGACTACACCCCAAACAATAGTGCAAATCTCAACAGAATTGAATCTGACTTTGAAAATGAAAACGGCGAAACTATCACATATTATCTAACTCAAATCTTACTCAAAATACCTTATTCCGTAGAATTTGGTAATGACGGAGCCAGCGAGGCTGGTAAATATGTCATCACTAGGGAATATGTGGGTATAGATGATGTTGATATTACTTCTAGCGAATTTGATTTTGATGGCGACCGAAAAATAAAAGAATATACTTACTACATCGATAGGCGCACAGTACTCCCTACCGATAAAAAATACGGCGATGAGAGCATACAATTCGGGTACAACCAAGGCGTATATCAAAATTATCCTGACTATCCTGAAAAAGGTAGTATTATCTTCGATAACTACGGTTTGATAACCAACAAGGAAACCTTTGGCAAAGTAAGTTTTGATTATGAAAGCGGATACCAAGATGCCACCTTGCCTAGTAATGTAATTGTTAAGAGTAATATTTTGCCTGCCAGTGTAAAAATGTCCACGTGGGAGTATCAGACTTCGGAAGAAACAACTAAATATAATGTTTATGACAAATACTATACAAACAATATCACAGTGTATAATGCCGATACACAAGAAGCTGGCTTGAAAAAATTAAGAGATCTCTTGAATACCTATAAAAACGCTACTCGACTACAAGTAGTGGTGCAAACCTTTGATTATTATGGTCCGGGACAGTATGGTATAAGTAATCAACATTTTTACTCTACTGGATCGACAGAAATGACGTATGATTCTATACAAAAAAATACACTCTCTCTGACGGCACTAAACGAGGCCTTTAATCGGGTCGGAAAATATAGAGTAGTACTGTTCGACTTGTCCAACTTTGAGGGCCTGCTCACAGGATATGAGAGTAGCTTTGAGCAATTCTCTTATGGCACCGATATAATAAATTTATATCCAAACTGCTCTGTAGTGAGTTTTGAGCTTACTGGCGCGGCACCAGATTTCGACTTTAGGGCGAGCCTTGACTCTAGTGAATATGGGCCACTCAGCACCAAAACTGATAAAGATGAACTGCTCACAGACTACACAAAAGCTATGATTACTTGGACAGATTCTAGCGATGAATATTCCGCAATAAACGCATTTAATGATGTCTACATCCTCAAGACTACTCTAAAAAAAGGCACACGCGGTGATGATGATTCAGCATACAACCGCTTTGGGTACTCGACTAGTACCGAAGATAAGATGCTAGAAAAACCAATAGAGATTACATATAATGAGGACGTGGCAGTATCGCTAGAAAATTCTGGATATATACGCATAAAGGTTAACAATAATCTCAAAGAGAGTATCAAAGCTAATGGTCTTCGTAATATCACAATCAACAGTATGGATTTTGACGATTATATACAAAATCAAATCAGACTTTACGAAGAGAACCGAGCTCAAAATCCTGATTTACCTGAATACAAGTCATACTTTTTAAAAGTAGAAGACGAACAAGCGCTCAAGGACATAGTCAATAATGGCATCAAGGGTACTAGCCTAGAAGATGTTGAATTCTACAAAGTCCGCAAATTAGACAGCGTAAAACTCTATACCTACTACCTACTCTTGCCTAAAGCTGTTGTGGAAGATGAAGATAAAAACGATACAAAACTATCAGATACCAAATTTCGTGTAACCATACATTATATAGGTGATGAAGAAGATTATAATGAAAACAAAGACAACCCTTGCTACGAAACAACTAAGTTTATGTACGAAGACTACACTGCCCCATACTATAACCTCATAGACTTGATAGATAATGACCCATTTATTACTTCGCTGGGTGC
>CAVFEX010000026.1:0-8201 GCA_963621495.1 bacterium | reverse complement strand
TATCCAATTCCGACATTTTTAGTCAAGCGAATTTAACCACTTTTTTCACTTTTTTAAAAAAAATTTAATTTTTTTTGTGTAAGAATAGCGCCACACACCAAAATCTACCCCCAAAAACTAGATTTTTACATAAAAATAACGGGCATATTGCCCGTCAATATTTAAACCTTTATCCGATTTTGGATACGCTAATAAAAAAATAAGCGACTCAAATACTAGCCACCCAAGGGTGCCACACACTAACTACATAGTATTACAAAATTTATGAGTCAATAAAACTTGAGAAGAGACGTCGAACTATCTTATCACTCAAATAAAAGTTCGTCGCAACGACAAATCCGTCGACTATTTTGAGGAGTTTTTCTCTGTTACAAAGATAATCAAGCGCTACGCGGTGTTCTGCAAGAAAGTCAGCAGAAAAAAGGCGGTTGTATTCCGAGATATTTAGCCCGCGAGTCGTGCGGAGTGCGAGCATAATAAACTCTTCTTTTGCAGTCATGAGTGTTTGTTTTTCGACATTAATAATTGAGTGCTCGGGACTACTAAGATACATTTGAATATCGCTGACATTTTCCCAATGCGCGCCGTCCATAAAGGAAAATGCGCCCAACCCGAGCCCCAAGTATTCGCCTCGGCGCCAATAATTTAGGTTGTGTTTTGACTCAAAACCAGGCTTGGCAAAATTACTAATCTCGTATCGAAAAAAGCCTGCTAGCGCCAAGTAATCTACAACAAAATCGTACATATTCACGACGTCGAGCGAATCGGGCTCAGCTAGCTCACCCGACTCAAGTTTTAAAGTTAACGGAGTATTGGGCTCGTTGATGAGACTGTAGGCAGAAATATGCGTAATAGGTAACTCCAGAACGGAGTCCACCAGAGTTTTTACGTCCCAGATATTTTGAGTGGGAATGCCAATCATTATGTCAAGATTGATGTCATCAATACCACTAGCTTTTGCAAACTCGACTGCGCGCACACAATCAGAGTAATCGTGGCGCCTGCCCAACAACTTTAGATGGCTTGGTTCTACCGCCTGCAGGCCTAGGCTAAGTCTACTGCATTTTGCCTCTGCATATTCGCGTGATTTATTAAGGTCAAAACTATTAGGGTTCGCCTCAATCGTAATACTAGTACACTGCGATAAATCGAAATTTGCTCTAATGCAGTCTAAAATATCCTGTATCGCCCCCTCGGGTAACACACTAGGCGTGCCACCACCTATGTAGACCGTATAGACTTTTCGCCCGGCGTATGTACGCCCGCGTGCTACGATTTCTCTACAGAGCGCGTGGACATATTCGCGCATATTTTCTTTTGCAGACACGAAAGAGCAAAAATCGCAATAACTGCACTTTGACACGCAAAACGGAATATGAACATATAGTGAAAATTTATCCATATAGCCTCTAATTTATCTTGAGAATTGATATAAACGCATCACTCGGAACCTCGACAGAACCGATATTGCGCATTTTCTTTTTACCCTCTTTTTGCTTTTCGAGGAGCTTGCGTTTGCGAGTAACGTCTCCGCCATAACATTTAGCCAAAACGTCCTTTCTATATGCCTTGACCGTCTCGCGCGCAATTATTTTACCACCAATGGCAGCCTGAATTGGCACCTCAAATTGTTGCCTAGGAATTACGTCTTTTAATTTTTCTGCCATCGCTTTACCGCGCGAATATGCCTTGTCGATATGCACTATCATACTGAGCGCATCACAGACCTCACCTTTTAGCAAAATATCGAGTTTGACTAACTTGCTGGTACGATAATCACTCAGTTCATAATCTAGGCTAGCATAACCCCGAGTCTTGCTCTTGAGGTTGTCAAAAAAGTCGTAAATTATCTCATTTAGCGGGATAGAATAGTCTAGGCGTACGCGCTTTTCGTCTAAATATTCCATACCAATATTGTCCCCTCTGCGTTCTACGCACAAATCCATAATTGCGCCCATATACTCGGGCGGAGTGTACACGCGCAAATTCACATAAGGTTCTTCCATATGGTCAATGAGTGTACTATCAGGCAAGTTACTAGGGTTACTAACCTCTAGCATTTCGCCGTCCGTCTTGTAGACATGATAATTTACTCCTGGTGCAGTCGTGATAATATCTAGATTAAACTCCCTCTCTAGCCTTTCTTGGATAATTTCCATATGCAATAATCCCAAAAATCCACAACGGAAACCAAATCCCAAAGCTATAGAAGTCTCAGGCTGATATTCTAGCGAACTGTCGTTGAGTTTTAATTTTTCCAGTGCGTCTTTTAGCTCGCCAAATTTGCTACCATCTACAGGGAAAATTCCGCTAAACACTACTGGCTGTACTTGTTGATAGCCCGGCAACGCCTCTAGAGTAGGATTGTCAACCGACGTAATAGTGTCGCCCACGCGCGCCTCGCTAACCTTTTTGATACTGGCAGCGATATAACCAACTTCGCCAGCGAGTAGCACTTTTGTAGGTTTAGCTTTTGGAGTAAAGTAGCCAACCTCGGTTACCTCAAAAGCATTGTTCGTTTGCATAAACTTAATCTTGTCCCCAGCACGCACGGAACCGTCAAATACTCGAACCAGACAAATTGCGCCCTTGAAATTGTCATAATAACTATCAAATACTAGACACTTTAGCGGAGCGTCCTCGTCGCCTCTAGGAGAGGGAAATTCTTCAATTATAGCCTTGAGTACCTGGTCAATGTTAATACCCTCTTTTGCCGAAATGCAAGGCGCGTGCATCGCAGGAATTGCGATGACGTCTTCGATTTCGCGTTTTACTTTTTCAGGCTCCGCACTAGGCAAATCAATTTTGTTGATAACGGGCAAAATCTCAAGATGATTGGATAACGCCAAATGAACGTTGGCGAGTGTCTGAGCCTCCACGCCTTGCCCCGCATCGACAATCAATATTGCGCCCTCACAGGCAGCTAGCGAACGACTAACCTCATAGGTAAAATCGACGTGCCCGGGAGTATCTATTAGATTGAGAATATACTCTTGACCTTGATAGTTGTATAGCATACGAGTTGGCGTCAATTTGATAGTAATTCCTCTCTCACGCTCTAGGTCCATACTATCGAGCAACTGCTCTTGCAAATCTCTAGTCGCGACCGTGCCAGTAAATTCGAGCAATCTATCTGCCAAAGTACTCTTGCCGTGATCAATGTGTGCAACTATACAAAAGTTGCGAATAAATTTTTGTCTGTCCTGCATAACTGCCCCTTTTCTTATTTAATAAAATTATACAAAAAATATCAGCAAAAATCAATAGAAATTAAATAAAATTGCATAAATCTATGCAAAATCGCTAGCATAATCGCCGATTTTTTGGTATAATTAAAAAAATCACTAAGGAATCTATATGGAAAAAAATTTTGATTGGTTATTTGATAAATTCATCGCACACAAAGGGTTTTGGAATAACTCGTGCCCAGAAAATTCGACTGGCGCTTTTTTGCGAGCTATAGAAAACAATTATGCAATAGAATTAGATGTGAGAATATTAGCCGACGGCGAATTGGCAGTTTTTCACGACAAAGAATTATCGCGTATGACAGGCGAAGATGGTTATCTGTCTACGCTGACTTCGGAGCAATTAAAAAACTTTCATCTCAACAACACTGAGTACACGATTCCTCTACTCAGCGAAGTTCTGGAGTTAGTCGCAGGCAGAACTCCCATAATCTTAGACCTCAAAAATGAGGCTACAAATTCAGGCACTTTTGAACACAAAGTATGCGAGACAATACACAATTATTCAGGCAATATTGCGATAATGTCTTTTAACCCACTCACTCTAGAGTGGTTTAGCAAAAATCTTCCCGCTATCCCTCGCGGGCTACTCAGTACCCGTTGGACCAAGGATTTGAGTGATAGACCGGACACTTTTATAAAAAGATTCGTAACCTCTCACAACTTTCTTAGCAAACGCGCCAAGCCCGATTTTTTAGCATATAATATCAAACAACTTCCGACTCTTAGGACTCGCAAATTCAAAAAAATTCCCCTTATTGCTTGGACCGCTATGTCCCAAGAAGAATATTTGGACAAAGTAAAATACTTAGACAACATAATTTTTGAAGGTTTTAAGCCTAAAATTTAATGAAAAAGCCATTTTTCGTAGCAATTTTGCTAAAAAAATGGCTTTTTTTACAAAAAAATTCAAAAACCCTATTGACAAAACTTTTATTTGTGGTAAAATATAAACTATAAGAAGAAAAGGGGTAAAAAAATATGGAAAAAAGAGAAAATAATTCTATGCATCCAAAAGCAAAACAAAACACCGAGGAGGCTCTATCTTACTTGATAGTACAGGCTCACAACAAGGCTCGCGAACTAGATGAGTTGGGCGAAAATGTAATCAAGCACGCACAAATGGAGCTATATGTAGCAAATGTAGAAAATGTGGAAGATGAGGCTCTGTCTTTAACTGCACAAAAGTTAAAGGGCAATCCTGATCTCAAACTTAAAAACAGCTTTAAGGGTATTTTAAGTTATCAAGCCAACGGGCGAGAAATTCCATCTTATGAAAATGAAAACAGAGTTGTTTTTATTGATCACGATGATGAAGCTATGGAGACTACCCAAGAGGTTCAAGAGGTTGAAGACTGCACCAATAATGCTACTATTACACCAGTAGTAGCGACAAAATCTAGTCCAATTAGCATTAAATCAAAATTGCAAAAACCAGTTTTGATTATCGACAGTTTTAAAGTTTATCCAGCTGACACCAGCAAACTTAAATCCAAAAAATTCAGAGCTTCAACACTAAAATGCGCTAGAGAGTTGATAAAAATCATCGTCGAGAATGCAACTAGTACTGCTCTGAGTGAATTAATTTTGCAAGCAAATACAGTAGCTAATTGCGCTGATACACGCGCTACCCTAGATCACTATGCAGTAATTTCTGCTATGTATGATGCGGTAGTGCAAGGCACAAATATTGACTCAATGGCAGTAGAGCCTTTGAGTGATGTGAGTGAAAAAGTTGCACAACTCGACAACCTAGCTTACAACATAGTGCTCAACGCAGAGGAATTCCGTGCTGACAACGAGAAAACTCTCGATAGTCCAAAATTGACTGCAAAAAACATCAAACAATACTACTCAGCTCTGGGCGAACACGAGTCTACCGAAGACGAAAAAGTTACAGGTCAACAAGTTATTCAAAATGAATTATCTCCTATTGTTTCACAAATTATGGCTAGATAATTCAAAATAATAAAATTAAATTTAAGCCACAAGATTACAGGGATACTCCGCACGATCTTGTGGCTTTTTAAATAAAAAAGTTTAGTTTTTTCGTAAACTAAACTTTTTTATTTAGATTTATATAATCGCGTCTACAAAATCACGAGCACTAAAGGGTTCTATATCATCAATCTGTTCTCCAGTACCCACAAACACAACTGGCACAGAATAGTCTTTTGCTATTCCAAGGACCACTCCACCTTTTGCTGTGCCATCGAGTTTTGTAAGAACTAACCCGTCAATCCCAACAGCTTCATCAAAATATTCGACTTGGCTGAGCGCGTTTTGCCCAGTGGTAGCATCTAGCACGAGCAGTTTTTTATAACAAGCCTCAGGCCACTTGTTTGACACAACTTTTGAGACTTTTTTCAATTCTTCCATAAGATTAGCCTTATTGTGTAGACGCCCCGCTGTGTCAATGATTACCACATCAACATTTTTAGCCTGAGCGCTCGCCACACCATCAAAAACAACGCTGGCAGGGTCCGCCCCATCCTCATTTTTAATGATTTTGACATTATTGCGATTCGCCCAAACCGTCAATTGTTCTACAGCGGCTGCCCTAAAAGTATCGCCAGCAACCAGCAGAACAGATTTACCATTAGATTTGTAGTAATTCGCAAGTTTGCCTATGGTCGTGGTCTTACCCACACCGTTGACGCCCACCACGAGATATACGAGTGGATATGTTATCTCGGGCAACTGATTACTACCCAAAATTTCACTCATAATCTCTCGCAAAGCGATTTTCACATCTTCTTGCGAACGAAGCTTATCTTTTCTAGATTTAGCACGCAACTGCTCCACAATTTCCATTGAACAGTTCGCACCAATATCAGAGGAAATCAACACTTCCTCAAGTTCTTCAAAAAACTCATCATCCAACTCGCCTTTTGACATAATTGACATAATTTTGTTGCCCAAAGACTCCTTTGTCTTCTTAAAAGCGTTCTTAATCTTGCTAAAAAATCCCATAATTGCCTCTCAATATATTTTGTGTAAATTACTTAATCCAAAACGTGCCAAAGCACGCACCCTTATTTCTTTCCAGTCTGCCGGGGCTCTCGTTCTTATATTTTCTTTTCCTTTCTCCCCCCCCCGGCAGGCTATCGGAAAATCACTCCAGGCGCTCTCCTCGCCCTCGGTGTAAGTAAGGCCTAATGTACCGCTTCTATCGCTTCGCTCAGCTTTACCGACACTACCTTACTTACACCCTTATTTTCCATAGTTACTCCATACAAATTATCGGCTAATTCCATTGTAGGCTTACGGTGTGTGATGACGATAAATTGTGTCTCACTCGCAAACCTATGCAAATATTTAGCAAAACGCTCAACATTAGCATCATCAAGTGCCGCATCAATCTCGTCGAGCAAACAAAATGGCATTGGCCTTAATTTAAGTATTGCAAAAAGTATCGCAATCGCAGTGAGTGATTTTTCTCCACCACTCAACAAAGACAAATTTCCACCTAGAGCCTTGCCAGGTGGCACAGCCTTGATTTCCACACCAGCAGTCAACACATCTCCATCTGTAAGTTTGAGTTCCGCACTGCCACCGCCAAACAATTCTCTAAATATCTTGCCAAAATTTTGATTTACTCTATCAAATTGTGTCATAAATCTCTCTGTCATTTGGTCGCTCAACTCCTTGATTACACCCAAGACATCAGATTCCGCCTGCCTAAGGTCAGTAAGTTGCGTACTCAATTCCGTATATCTTTCGTCTAAAACCTTACTATCCTCTATCGCATTTACATTTACATTACCCAATTTATTGATTTCGCGTTTTACCTCGTTGATACGAGCATTACAATTCTCAGGTTCAAAATTCTCATCCCTTAAGTCCAGTGCGGTAAGATATGTCAGCTCATAATCTTCCAAAATTCTGTCTTGCATATTCTCTATGTTTGTATCAATTTGAGCAAGGCGCGCCTCTTCGTGGAAAATCTTCTCATTAAGTTTGGTAAACTCGCCATTGAGTTTAGAACGCTCTTCCTCAATTTTTGAAATTGAGTCGTGCAAGTTCGTCTTGACACTGTCCATTTCGGTTATTTTTGATTTTACAGCCTCAAGTTTCTGATTGGTTTCATCATAATCTCCCCCGCCGTTTAACACTTCCATTTTGTGTGTCGTATCTATCGTTACATTATTTTTAGCGAGCAAAGCACTATTTTCGTCAATTTCCAGACTCAATACCTCTTGAGCATCTACCAATCTATTTAACTCACTATCGAGATTATGAATCTCACTCTCCATTGTGGCAATGCTGACTTTTTGCTCGGTAATTTTATTACTAAGATCATCACGCTTTGCACAGAGAATATCATACTGACTCATATCTTTGGTGTGATTTTCATCCGAATTGGATTTTGGCAAAGTTGCACCATCTACCTCGTTAAACAACTCGAGTTCTCTCTCTAGAGCGCTCTTTTTAGCGACAAATCTTGCAATTTCCTGCCCTACCAAATCTAATTCATTTTCATAGTTTTCTGAGTCCTCTTGAGAATGACGCAAAAATTCCTCTTTTTGAGCAAATTCCACATCGCTATCGTGCAAAATCTGACTTTGTTTTTCAATCTCCTCTAGCAATTCATCACGCATTTCTTGATATTGTGTGTATACATTTTTTGCTTCGTTAACATAACTCTGTTGGATTTTGATTTTCTCTAAAATAGTCTCAATTTCCCGCTCGCGACTCAAAAGGTTATTTACTTCAGCCTTTTTACTACCACCAGCGATAGAGCCTCCAGTGTTTAAAATATCTCCATCCAATGTAACAATTCTAAAGCCAAATCCACTAGCATTAGCAAGGCTAATCGCAATTTCCATATCCGCAACTACGACAGTATTGCCGAGCAAACTATCCACCACTCTCTGTAAACTAGTATCATAGTCAATCAAGCCACTGGCGACACCGTAGCAACCGCGCACACCTAGTAAATTAAGATGTGCT
>CAVFEX010000025.1:5736-8205 GCA_963621495.1 bacterium | reverse complement strand
TACCGAAACAACTGAATATTATTTGCGAGTTAAATCAAAATTTAACCCCGATTTAGTAGGCAAAAGTAATTCAAAAAGGTTTTATATTAGTAGAAAGAAAATTTGATAATATCACAATTTTGCTTAGCGTAGCTAGCCATATAAAAAATTAAAGTTAAACTAAGCAATATCAAGAATTGTCTTTAGTCTAATTCTGAATTCGTAAAATCAAACTTGATATGATTACGCTCTGGATGAGTAAGTGCACTCAAAATGTGCTCATGTACTTTGGCAATGTGAGGGTTAAGACTGGCTAGATACTGCTTGATAAATTCACGCTCTGTATGTTTGTCTGCAGGACAATCATTATGGAAAACAGGCAAAGTTTGAGAAATTGCAGAAGTCTCACTCTCCCAGATTAAAATCATAGGACGAATTACCGTCATATTAGTCCTGTCTAAATGCGTAACTGGAGCGAATGTAGATAACCTACTTTCATAAAACATCGACAAAAAAAATGTCTCAATCAAATCGTTGGCGTGATGCCCCAGAGCAATTTTGTTGCACCCTAAATCTTTGGCAATGTTGGCTAACATACCACGCCTAAGTCTAGCACACAAAGAACAAGGATTATCTTCTTTGCGAACCTCAAACAATAATTCATAAATTCTCGACGGAACAATTTTATGCTCCACTCCAAGAGAATGACAGTATTCTGAAATTTGACTAAAATCTGAGTCGCCATTATGCATGTCAATTGTTATCGCAATCAAGTCAAAATGACGAGGATAATAGCGCTGAATTCTCGCCAATAAAGTTAGTAGTGCCAAACTATCCTTACCACCGCTCAAACCAATTGCGATTTTGTCGCCATCTTGAATCATATCATATCTCTCAATTGCTTTACGAACCCTACCCTCAGCCTTACTCCTCATAATTCACCTCTAAAACTTACAATATTTTACCAAAATATAAGCCTTTTTTCAATAGAAAAAACATAAAAAAACAGATAAAGTTAACTTTTTTATAAGATTTTGACACATTTTGAACAATTACAGCATATCATATTACAAATTTACGAGGTAAATATGGCAACTCCACACCCTTATATTGTCAATATGATCGCTGATTACTATATCAAAAATAAATCCACTATGCGCAATTGCGGACGTTATTTTGGATTAGGCAAAAGCACTATACACAATTATTTGCATATTCATTTGAGGAAAATTGACCCCGAAAAATACAAAAAAGTGAGTGCAATTTCGCAACTCAACTTTTCCCAAAAACATCTCCGCGGTGGAAACGCCACACGGAAAAAATTTAAATTAATTTCAGATTACGTTTGTTGACGCAATACCAACAAGCAAACCCAGCAATTATGCCTGCAAAAGCACCAAGAGAACCGTAAAGCCACGCGGGAGAAGGTGCTTTTTTCCATTTTGCGTACAAAGTAACAGATTCTAATAACTGCGTATACCTGCCAACTTTTGTACCTTCTTTACAATCTTCAGTCGTATACCAGCCCTCAAAAATGTAACCTTGTTTTTTAGGGATTAAGTCATCACTCTCCAAAAGCCCTTTGTTATCGTCAGAACCATATGCATAATCTAAACCAGCTCTAAAGGGAATGGGCGCAAAACCAAATGATTCATCAGCAAAAGTAATATAGCAATCTTCTTTTTCAAATTTACCAAAAATCTTGATATCAGAAACTATATTTTTTAATTCTGTGAGCTGATTTACGCATTCAATCTCAGAATACCAACCTAAAAACTTGTGCCCAAGACATCTCGGTACATATTCTGTATTTGTCAAATTAATGTTTGTTTCCACAGTCAAAACTAAATTACTAAAACCCCTACCTGGAAAAATATTACCATAACTTCTACCGACATATTCAAAACTTAAATTATATTCTTTTAATTCCCAATATGCATATATTGTGATTTTTCCATCGTTGCTATAGCGTTCTGCCATATCTTTGGTCAAAATGAATTTGCCACTAGCATTTTTATCCAGCACGCCTGATTCTCCCTCGATAAATCCCCAGTAATCAAAATCTCGCCCTTCACCACTCGGAACAGGGTTAACCAATTCTAGCGGAAGATTGTTTTTATTAACTGAAGTGGGATTTTCTGTATCCAAAATAGCGTAGTCATTTAGCGAATCGCGATATTCTATTGTATACACAGTCTCTCCACTTTCGTCTAGAGCTGATATTGTATCACAGACTAAAAAGCCACCACAAAATATCGCGCTAGCGAAGAGCAAAGCCATAATGAAAAACAAAAACTTAGACTTTTGCTGGATCATAAAACTACCTCATTAATATTATAACCTAAAGCAGTCCTAAAAATCAAATAATTTGCATTATTTTTTAATCAAAAATACACAAAATACAAAATTAATATATAATAAAAAAGCCCCGCAAATTTTGCGAAGCTCTAAATATAACTAGTCATTATCTCCAGTAATTATCTCTTTAAT
>CAVFEX010000025.1:0-5726 GCA_963621495.1 bacterium | reverse complement strand
TCAATACTCAAAATATCAATCTTGTTACGAGCATCTTTGTATGCCAGTTTGATAATTTCAGGATAATCTCCGTCTTCTACCTTTTTTAACATAATGTCCGCCAGTTCACACAATTCCTCTTTTGTCTTGTACTCAATTGAAACAAGTATTTTTTCAAAAACATTGTAACTCATTTCCACAACTTTTGGATCATCTAAACTTAATTTTTCCATAATTCTTACCTCTCAAATTCCCAAATTATTATCTCTCTTGAACAGATTCAGAGATAACCATCGGGAATCTCCTGAAATCATCACTACTAGAAACTTCTTTCTTTAATTCGCCAAGCGCACCAGTGCGCAATTGCTGGGACTCCAAATCTTCGTTCTTGTTGATTTCTACGTCATCAAGAATTCCGTACACGGCCTCTTTAAACACCTCTTTGAGAATCTCGCCACCCATTTCAATTTTCATCTGACGAGAAAAATTACCTTGCAATTCCTCATCTTTTATTTTTTGGTTAGCCACAGTTATTAGCATCTTGTTTACATTATTTTTGGTAATCTTGATACCCTTAAGTTGTTCTCTGTTTTGTTTGATAAAATCATCAGTGTATTGCATAATCACACCTGTAAAGTTATCAATTCTACGCACTGCTTCGGTCTCTGCAGGGAAATTTTGCCTATTAAACTCTGAGTTCTTGCTATTACCTTTTATCTTAGCATACATCATTACACCAGATACGGCACCAATTGATGCTCTATCTATATTGTCTGTAGCCATATTTTTTAAGTTTTGCTGATCAACACACTCGTCATCATTTACTAATATTTTGGTACTTTCATTGCTAATCTGCATTTTATCCTGAGAGTATTCCATCACTAATTCGTACAAGAAACCACGGCAATATTGCTCAGCTTCTGTCTTCTTGGCAGTGTATTCCAAAACCTCGGCATTTCGAGAAAGTTTTGCCAACACAGGCGCCTTGAGCACAGGTTCAGCTTTTTTTTGTGCCTTAACTTTAGCTCTAATAATAACCCCAGCTTCTTCAATTTCTTTTTTATCTTGTATCCCAACCTTAGGCTCAATGGCAACTTGATTTGCCACCTGTGGACTCGCTACATTTTGGTTTTTTGTGTTAGCAACATTCTCTTGCTTTTCTTTAATGTTAGCAATACTATTGCTCTTTCTCCCAAAATTGCCCCAAGTATTCCTCAATCCATATTTTTGGAGAAGCTGACGCTTATTTTCCATATCGATAACATTTTTATTTTCTTTGCTTTGAATAGTATCGTTGTTAGAAACATTTTTAGCATTCATAAAGTCGTCTAAAGTGGTCTGCTTGTTTGCTGGCTGTGGTTGAGTAATTTGATCATTAGCATGTTTCTTATCAATAGCAGGTTTTTCGCTATTCCTTTTGAGTTTGCTCGTCTTGCGCTCGTAAATGTTGCGAGCCATTTCTTCACTCATATCATTACCAAAACTCTCAGCAGCCGCCTTAGCAAAATTCTGCATCACTGAGTCAAAATCATCTTGCAAATAAGTATCATTTTGCCTTAATCCTTGATTTAATACTTGCTCAAGAATGTGTGCAATCTTCTTTGAATTTGAGTCTTGATTGAGCTGACGCTCTGGATTGATTGGCACCTTGCTCGCATACAGCACACCTAAGATATTAGTTTTCCCTCTGAACCGCTGAGCAAGCTCTTCTATGGAAATGTCGCGATTCTCAGCATACTCACTCATAGTTGGATCAAAACGATGACACATTTCTTTCATGCAAATTGCGTGTAACTGAGCCAAAATCGGCATATAATTTTTATCCATTTTGGCGTCTTCAGACATAGATTCCAACTCAAGCATTGCCTCATATCTAAATGTGTCGCTCATCATTTTTGCCGTCTCAGGTGGTAGTCCAATCATCAAACAAACATCGCTAGCCACAAGACAACCAGCAGCATTATATAGCCATACCCTATTCCCAGCAAAATTCTCAAGACTAGGTAAATTCGGAGCGAACTTATTTATGACGATTGCCTTGTCTACAGTATTAGAAACTAAACTAACCGGATATCCACACATACACTTGATAACACTATAAAGTTGCTGTGTGTGGGTAACCTCCTGAGGATACTCGAGCTTAAACTGTTTTGGCCACCCCCCAACTTTAAGGCTTGTATTGGATGGTGAAACAAAATTTTTGATTTTATCCAAAGCACCGAAAAAGCGCTTTTTTCTCCAACAAACTTGACCGTATTGCAAATTTTTATTTTCTACAAACTCAATACCAGACTTGTTGGACAAATTCTTCATAATTATGTTGAACTTGTCGTGATCTTCGTTGAATTGGAGTACATCGGGCTGAGTCTCCAAGCTCTGCATATCTTCTAGCATAGGAGCACGAAGCCCAAGATTCTCTACAACCCCAGGATTACTCTCAAGGTTGAGAGTGTTAGGGTGCTTAATTTTTCTCTCTGCACTCAAGACTGTGATAAACTCATTTACGCTCAGAGGAGCCTCGTTCGCAGTAATTTCTGCCCAAGCATCAATAAAAGGCGTATCAACATTAGGGGAATTATTGCTTTTTGCGGAAAAAACAGCCTGCTTGAATTCGGAATTGAATACTTTACCCAAAATCGCATTACTATTATACCCGTGAGCGAGCAAACTAAATGCATGGTACTCACCAAGCCCCTTTGATACTCTTCTATCTATAGCATCTAGTAGCGCCATATTTTGAAAAGTCTTTTGAAAATCTTCGCTAGTGCTCCACTTTGCACTCTCAAAAGCGCCACCGTAATAATCTGTTGGAATAGCGCTTGACATATCATTATCTATATTAAACTGCCAATGCACAGGAAATAGCCAGAAATTCTTGTTCAAGATTTTTTCCTGATAACTTTGCACACGATCTGTCGTATTTTTATTTGCCATAAATGAATCCCCCTATAATAGTTCTCTAATTTAGGTTAATTATATCACATTTGCTCTAATAAATCAATACCCTTTTTCGATTTTTTTGAAAAATTTTGTATAATGCAAAAAAATTTTAAAAAATGCTCTTCAAAAGAAAAAAGGTCGCAAAACCTTAGATAAACTAAATATCTGCAACCTTTTTAACAGCATCATTTGCACGAACATAGAATGTCGTACGCGAATATGGACTAGCTATAAAGAAACAACAACCTCGCTCCGCAGTTACTATCGTATCTTGTTCGCCTTTGTTGATTTCTCCTGCATTTCGATATAGGTTAACCAAGTCGCTAATATCGTTGGGCGCGAGCGAGAAAATCATGGAATATTGGCTGGCGTTTATAATAGCACTCGCCTGCCTCTCAATATCAGCACTACCGACAAAGTCCTTGATGTTTTGTGTAATGATTATCTGCATACCCATATATTTACGGATACGTTTTGCCATTTGCGCCATAAAGTCGAGCGCCACTGGATACTTTGGATTAATGAACAAGTGCGCTTCATCAACCGCAATCACTATTTTGCGCTGAGTTTTGTATTTTTTGTTAAAGTCCTTGTTTTTGAGAATTTCGTTATCCAGGTACTTGAAAACTAACAACATTTGTGCACTGGCGACAGTACGGTTACGGTTACTAATTAGGGATTGAAAGTTAAAGCACACAAAGTTTTCATCAGTTTCAATACTAGTAGGGCCGTTCCATAGTTTAGCGTTACGCCCACCAGTTGCAAATTTCTGAACATAGGCTTGTAAAATCTGCAAATTCCTCTTGATATAAGCGTCATCAGCCTCTTGGACTCTCTGTAAAATTAAGTCATATAAGTCATCAAAAATTGGGTAATCGGCGGGTTTTAGTTTTGATAAGTCAGTATTAGCGTCTATTCCCCTATTTTTATAAATTTCCACAACCAGCGAGTTGAGAATTTCAAATGCATCGCCGTTCATTCCCTCAAAGATAATTTTGAAATACTCCTCTAGAAACTGCAAATGCTGGTTATATGAATCAGTTGACCTCTGGGAAGCTTGTGCCCTCTTTAATTCCAAAATTTCGAGTTCTTCTTCCGTCTCGTCTCCCGTGAGCTCAATTTCCTCTTCCACCTCATCGGATAATGAGGTCATTACATGGAAAGGATTGAGGATACCGTGTACCGAACTACCAACATCAATATACTTGCCTTTTAGATTTCTGGTCAAAGCGTCGTACTCTTTTTCGGGGTCGAGGATAAATATACGCGTGTTGTCCGCCGCTAGATTAGCGAGCAAAGTACTAGTAGCGTACGATTTACCTGAACCAGATTTACCGATTACTATCATATTTGCATTTACACGCTCATTGTGTAGCGGGTTTTCCTTGTCTGAGTTTACAAAAAAGTCTATAAAAACTGGCGCAACATTATTTCCTAAATAAAAGCCCTTTTCATCTTGCAAAGTGTTAGAGATAAATGGAAACATCGCAGCAACTGATGTGGTCTGAATATTACGGCTGGCTTCCATCACAGTATCTAGCATACTGAGATTAGTACTAACAAAAGCATCTACTTGTCTGCCGAACATCTCGCTATATTTGAACCCATTCTGTTTGAGTGTAGTGCGGACGTCTTTTTTCATTGCTTCCTCACACATAATGTGAATTCGTACGTCATACAGGTCCTCGTTACCGACCTTGAGGTCGCTCATCAAGTCTTTTAGGGTCTGGTGTTGTGTCTGCAAATCAATAGATTTACTGGACTTAAAAGTCGAACTCATTCTGGCCTCAAGTTCTACAATAGAGCGGTCCATCACACGCTCAGCCTTATCCTTTTGCAAAGGTGTGAGATTGACCACAACTTTTGTATTTGCCATTTCAAAGAACGGTATTGCCCAGGCATTTGGCACCTCTAGTGGATAGTCAATTATAGAGAAATTGCGGTATGCCGTCTTGTCGATAATTGTTCTACCGGTCTTAAATTGCACCTCTTCGGGCATAGTCCAGCGAACATAATCGCCCATAGGTATCAAGGATAATTCTGTTTCATCAATATTTTGACCAAAATTGGCTTTTAGGAATATTGCTATTTCTTGATCTTTTAGTTTGCGTGCGTGCATAGGAACAACGCTACGCGCAAAAGTAGTTATCATATTGCTAGAGGCAGTGTCTAGTCCGTCGCGATCTTTGTCATAAATCACTATATAATAGTGGTCCATAAAAGTAACTTCTTGATTGCTCAAATCTCGCAAATCTTGCATACGCGATTCAAAAATAACACTCCTAGCGTCAAACTCCTCTTTCGTCATAACCTGGTCATTAGCTAATTCCATTACCTCATCATATTTGCGGTCCTCATTATAGATGAACCCATCTAGCACCATAGGTTTTGCTACCTTGACAAGGCTCGCTGATTGCCCTATAGTTAGTGAACGTAGCGCATTAGCAAAAGAATTGACAACCATATCCTGTTTGTCCTCATTGAGTAACCAAAACTGTATAGGCTGAATTTCGAGTACGACAGCATAGTAATCTTTGTAGTCGATCATATCATTGACGATATCACGATATGGAATAATATTTTCTATTGGTTGGTGCTTGCGCATAGCATATTTACTATATTTCTTCTGTCGCGCGAAGAATTTAAACAGGATTCCCAAAGTTTCATACATACGCTTGTCGTCGGCGATTTTAATAAAGAACGACACAGCGAGAGCAATCCAAGCCATTGACAAATATATTTTCATATCAGTGGCAAAACCACGGCTAAAAATCAACAAAAGCAATACACCTACACCGATGGCAATA
>CAVFEX010000024.1:0-8446 GCA_963621495.1 bacterium | reverse complement strand
AAAATACTCCAACTCGCGCCGTAGTTGTGTGTACTAGAAATACTAATAACATTTGGGATAAACTCGGCAGTTACGCCGTCTAAAAAATGCTTGGAAATTAAGTCGCCAGCCAAAATCACGATTGAAATTATATAAAAAAATTTTATCTGCATATTATGTCCTTTTGTATTTTTTGTCCTTGTCTATTTGTACATTTTTGGGTGCGAAAAAATAAATTCCCTCGCCGATTTTTTCTAATCTACCACCGAGAGCGCACACCGCTCCACACACAAAGTCTACACTCCTATTCACAGTGCCATCTAGCCCCATAAAATTGACAATCAATGGCAGATTTTTGCCCATTTTTTTTACCAACGCAATAATATCAGCAAAAGAATTCGGCGAATATATGCCCATTTGACTAGTGTCTAGCCCCTCGATATTTATACTCGTCGTCCCCGCCACTCGAGGTGCCTTACCGATAATAATATCCCAAAAACTCATACTCCGCCCCATTTTTTGAGTTATTATACCGCCAAACCCGTCAAAAATCAAGCCCTAATTCTCACTACTTTTGCCGAAATATCGCCCTATTTTGTAAAATAAAGGTATGCACCCTGAATTTAGCGCATACCAAAAAATTCAACTAAATCTTGTGAATAGCACCGACATTTTTGTTGTTAACTAGATTAGCTAATGGCGCGCTATCTGTACCGTTAGTAAAAATTATAACTCCAACTTTTGCTCCTGTAATTGAGCCATAGTTTTCGCAAGCATTTATCGTACTGCCACGCGTAGTGGTGTTGGTCGCACTCGCCACAATTCCACCAGCAATACCAGCAGAGGACTTGACAACTGCGTGATTGTTGCAGTGAGAAATCAACCCACCATTTACACAACCAGCAATACCCCCTACAGCTTGAGTAGTGCTAGACCCAGTACCCGCAACACTACCCGTCAACACTAAATTTTTGATGACGCCAGTGAGAGTCTGACACAACCCGCCCACAATTGCATTACTCGAACTAACAGTTACTGTAATTTTGTAGCCCGCGCCGTCGAAAATTCCCGAATAGGACGCAACAGGACTAAACCCGCTAGTAGCAGTAATATTACACTTGAGGCGGATATTGCTATTATTAGCCATAGCTGTCTGCAAGGCGCTCAAGGTGCTGACTTCCACCACGGCACTAGTTTGAATAAACACAGGCGAATAAGTCTCGCTACCGCTCTGGGTTATCGTCTCAGCTGTAGAAAATTTTGCCGTAACACTGTCTTTTGTTCTGGTCCAATAACCCAATTCATATCCAGAGTCTGCCGTGTACGAATAAACTTTATTGCTTACCGAACTGCTCCCACCAGCAAGAGACATTGTACTATCACTCTCGCCGTTGATAACATATTCTGTAGAATCGGTGCTCGAATTGTCAACTGCAATGTTTTTAGCAGGGTCAATTCGCCCTGCAAAAATCAACATAAATGCGACCGCCAGCGCCATTACACACACGACACTCAACATTACGCCCATTTTAGTCCCCATCTTACCCAGCATATTTCCTCCAATCTTTTTGTATATTTTTTGCCGAAAAATCAAGAATATACCGCCATACTCCATTTATTATACAAAAAATTATTACCCAGTGTCAAATAAAATCGCCATAATTTTTAATATTTTGACAAATCAAAACATACAATAATCTATTCAAAAGAGTCCCTTTCCGCAAAATGTGAGATAAAATATTTGATTTTTTTGCATATTCTTGGTAATATAAGTGTATAGAAATTCTAGGAGATTATCACTTTGTCAAAATTTCAGACTTTAGGCTGTTTGTGTTGTATGCTAATTTGTATAGTTACCCTTTTTGCTGGGTGCTCAACCGCCACGCATTATACAATTTATTATAAAGACGGCTCTCGCGGTACCGAATATCAGATCGCAATAAACCAGTCCGAATGCGAAACTCTCGGGCTAAACCCTACTCTTATTATGGAAAAAATCCGTAGTTATGCGGTTCGTGAAGAAGCCGACCTACGCACTCGTGCCAAGAGTTTGGCTGGCGTAATAATTCAGCACGGATTTTCTCCTGACACTGATTTTACTTATAATTTTGCTATCAAATTCAATAGTTTTGAAGCATATTGCGGATTTTATGGCATAACCGAGGAAGACTTGGAAAATATTGAGCCCGAGCTAGAATATGGATTATTTGTTACACGCCAAATTGTTCAGCGCGTACCCCTCGTAGATTCTACAAACAAACTCAGTGCCGTGGCTTTGGGGATATATTTTACGACATACGACGCAATTTATCAAGATTTTAGAGACAATATCTGCGGTGGGAGCACGACTCTCTGCGACCAGTTGATGACTAAAATCAAGTTTAATATCATCAAGTGCTTCCCTTATACTTACGGATATCGCTCAAACGCCGATGCAGTGAGTCAAGTTACTTTGCCGAGCGGACTAACCTCGACCGAGACGACCCTATACTCTGCACATTTATGGTCGGGCTCACTCGCCACACCACCGAGCGAAATTCTAGTATATCGCAACTACTGTTTGGCTGACAACCGCATAGCGTGGTACACACTAGCGATAATTATAACCGCGATTTTCGGTGCAATATTGACTCTAGTGTTATGCTCAAAACAAAACAAAAACCCCAACGCAACGGGCAATGCCGACAATAATTCAAATGACGACTCGAGTAATTTCACTAATTCCGTGTCTGCACAAATTAGCGACTCGAACACTAATTTTAATTCACAAAATATAATTATAAACAACACAAATATTGATACTGACGACCAAAATTCGAGCAGAAATTAACCGAATGTCCCACGACAAATAGAAACTTGGCACTCGCTAAACCCATAGATATTTTGCACCAAATTTAGTTTATTTAGCATATAAATTTTGTATGATTACCCTCAGCGTTTGTATGATAGTTAAAAACGAAGAAAAATCGCTCGCAAGATGTCTAAACTGTGTTCGCAAATTCGCGGACCAAATCGTGGTGGTCGACACGGGTAGCACGGACAAAACGATAGAAATTGCTCGTAAATTTACTGACATCGTCCCCACATTTTCGTGGTGCGACAATTTTTCCCACGCGCGCAATTTTAGTTTTTCTTTTGCCACTTGCGACTATATAATGTGGCTAGACGCGGACGACTTTATTGATGATGAAAATTGCAAAAAAATTATTGAATTCAAAAAAACCGCTGACTCAAGTCCCCCACCAGATTGCGTAATGGCAAAATATGTAGTTCGTCCTGCACCAAACGAGTTTTATTACTACCGCGAAAGGATTTTACGCAGAGTTTGTGGCTTTGTTTGGACCGAACCAGTCCACGAGGTCATAATTCCACGAGGTAGGGTTATATACATCGATTTGGAGATTTTGCACAAAAAACTACGCCCCACGCCTTCGAACCGCAATTTAAATATTTATAAAAATCTCATAAAATCGGGAAAAGAACTGACCCCGCGAGCAAAATATTATTATGCCCGCGAATTACTCTATCACAAAAAAATTCACAAGGCAATTAGAGTGTTTGATGAGTTTTTACGCGAAAATGGTGGCTGGGTAGAAAACAAGGTTGACGCGTGTATTTTGCGACACAATGCCTATCTTGCTCTAAACGAGCGCGATAAGGCTCGCGAGGCGCTGTTGCAAAGTTTTATCTATTCCGCCCCTAGGCCCAAAGTTGTTTGTCTGCTCGCCGAGTTGTTAATTCGCGAGCGAAATTTTACCACCGCTACAGATTGGCTAGAATTGGCACTCACTCTACCTCACACGCAAAATGGCTGGATAGAACCCGACTTTTATCAATATCGCCCCTATGTCGATTTGAGCGTTTGCTACTTTTATCTAAACAACATTGCCCTCGCTAAAAAATATCACAATATGGCAAAAGTTATCCACCCCGACACGCCCGAAATTTTATTTAATTCGCAATTTTTTGAATAGCGACTAATATTCCAAAATTATCACACGCGTACAAAAATGTTATTTATTATCGACAATTCTCATATAACCTTATTCTACCTACTTGTCTAAAATGAACTTTTTTAATCTGTATTTTTACTCCACTCATCATTTGACGATACAAAAAAATCAGCGCGCAAATTTACGCACTGATTTCTAATAAAGCGAGCAATAAATATCGCTCGTTTTTTGTTTTTGCACGCCGAGGCACTAAAAATCTACCACTGGCAGATTTTTCGGGCGTGCCTGTTCTCCCCCTTGCACACTAATTCGTGGGCGGACGCCTGGCGCTCCCGCTCTTGGGCGTCCCTCCCGCTCCAAAAACAAAAAACCCCTCTATCACTTCTCGCTATCTCCTACACTTAACCTACCACTATTCGGGAATCGCTCCGTTCGCTCCGCTCATCTTTCACGCCGAGGCACTAAAAATCTACCACTGGCAGATTTTTCGGGCGTGCCTGTTCTCCCCCTTGCACACTAATTCGTGGGCGGACGCCTGGCGCTCCCGCTCTTGGGCGTCCCTCCCGCTCCAAAAACAAAAAACCCCTCTATCACTTCTCGCTATCTCCTACACTTAACCTACCACTATTCGGGAATCGCTCCGTTCGCTCCGCTCATCTTTCACGCCGAGGCACTAAAAATCTACCACTGGCAGATTTTTCGGGCGTGCCTGTTCTCCCCCTTGCCCACTAATTCGTGGGCGGACGCCTGGCGCTCCCGCTCTTAGGCGTCCCTCCCGCTCCAAAAACAAAAAACCCCTCTATCGGGGGTTTTATATGTTTTTGGAGCGGGAGAAGGGAATCGAACCCTCATAGCCAGCTTGGAAGGCTGGAGCTTTACCACTAAGCTACTCCCGCAAAATGGTAAGAACTAAAATTGCACAACGGAAAATTGATGATTGTGCAAGCAGGAGGGGTTTTACGTACCCTAAGTTCTTACCATCATAATAAGTGTTATTTCATAACACAAGCACGGCTGTGGAGAATCCCCTGGGGGGTGTTCATTACCGTGCCTCATTATTATATTGAAAACTATAGCATTTGTCAAGAATATTTCACAAAAAAATATTTTAAATATTCTTAAATCAAATTTTGCTTGCATTGTGCACCAACTTGATTCCTTTTTTCTCGCCTCAAATATTATTCATTATATTGACTATTTTTCAAAGTTATGATATATTTAATTACTAATTTAGGGGGTAGTTTATGATTGATAAAAATAGTACTGAGTGGAAAATTGAGGTTGAATATCTGGCCGACACTCGACGCGTTATCGATGACAAAATCGCCAAACTTAACCACGACATTGGCAAATCGCGTGAAACTGTAGAAGACTTGCGCAAATACTACATTGACGGTACCCAGGTTTTTGGAGATTTTGATAATGTGGAAAAGGTTACTGTCAATCAGGTTATCAACGAAAATATTGACATCGCCAACAACAATATTGATAAACTAAACTCCCTAGTCCGTAATCGTCCGCGCCCATACTTTGGTAGAGTAGATTTTTTGAGTGATGGCGAGACGACCAAGGCGTATATCGGGCTAACCGGCGTAGAAAACAACAACAATTTCTATGTTATAGACTGGAGAGCGCCTCTAGCTGAATTGTTTTACGAGGCGGGCAAAGGGAGAGCGACCGTCGCTATCCCAGACGGCAAAATCACGGGCGAGGTTATAGAAAAGCGCCAATATGATATTTTAAATGGCGAACTTTTGGAAGCATATCAAGTTGACGCGGATATGTTTGATGAGTATTTGCAAAAAGTTCTCTCAAAAGTAAACTCGGGCGAACTGCACAACATTGCAGGCACGATTCAGCATGAACAAAATGAAATCATTCGCAATTTGCGCGATGACTTGATTGTAGTGCAAGGATACTCAGGGAGCGGAAAAACTACTGTCGCGCTACACCGTATCGCTTATGCACTCTACCGACTCCGCGACCTAAAATCTGCCAACATTTTGCTATTTACTCTCAATGAGGCCTTTATGTCGCATATAAACGGGGTTTTGCCAGAATTGGGCGAGCAAAACGCCCGAAACGCCACTCTCACAAAATTCGCGAGCAGACTTCTCAAAATTACACGCGAATTCGAGGAAAATGACGAATTTTTGGCACGTTATCTTAATGCGAGTGAGGACGAACGGGCTACAATTTCTGCAAAACTCGACCTGAGTATCAAGCCTAAAATTCAGGAGTTTGTCTCACAATTTACCGCTAGTAGAATGGCAAAATCAGGGTTTAAAGTGGAAAACAAAGGTTTTTTAGCTGAAACACTAAACGATTTGTACAAAAAATTTGATGATGAACCTATATTTGCGCGAATTCACAAAATTTCGGCACTAATTATCCACAAACTCAAAATGGACAAGTTTCCCTCGGCAAAGCGCATTATCACTACAAAAATATTCGAATGCTTTGATATTCCGCAAACGATTGAAAGTCTTTACGACAGATTTCTTGAATTTATGGGATTTGGCGCAGTTGATAAGACAAAAAAAGTCGCTACCGAAGATGCGATACTTATGTGTCTACTGAAAGAGGCTACCAGCGAAATGATTGTAAAAATGGACATTCGGCACATAGTTATCGATGAGGCACAAGAATATCCGCTAATTTTTATCGATATGCTATTACGCCTATTCCCGCGTGCGCAGTTTAGTATTTTCGGAGACAAATATCAGCGTACCAACCCAACAGGTATTGCCGACCTGCACCAAATTATAGACCTAGACGCAATTTTTGGTACCAGTAAATTCTACACCTTGGATAGCACATATAGGAGTAGCGAGGAAATTGTCGAATACTGCTCGCGACTCATTGGCAACCCGCGCCACAACGTGTTTCGTTATTCCAACGGCGAAATGGTAGAGACTTTGCCAATTCCTAATAAAAATATTGAGTTGGCGAGCCAAATCTCCAACATTATAGACTCCCGCACCGAGCCAAACGGTTCAATCGGAATTATTACGGGAGATATTGAGACGGCGAAGAAATTATACACTACGTTAGAACCAAGCTTCGGACAAGATTTGAGCCTAATTAGTTCTGCACAAAGTAGCGCATTGAGTAAAATTCAGATTGTGCCTGTAGGTATGTGCAAGGGTTTGGAGTTTGATACTGTTATCGTAATAGAGCATGGCGGACTCTTTAAAAGCTTCCTTGGCGAAAATCTAAAATATATTGCTTGTACGCGCGCGATAAACAAATTATATGTATACATATCGGAGGGAAAACATAATGAAATGTAAATTTTGCAACAGCGCAAATAGTAAAGTTATCGACAGCCGTCTCAATGAAGACGGTACCAGTATACGCAGACGCCGTGAATGTGTAGAATGCGGGCGGAGATTTACGACTTTTGAAGAATACGAGACTATCCCCGTGCTAGTCATCAAGAGTGATGGTTCACGACAGCTCTTTGACCGCGATAAAATCAAACGCGGAATTATCAAGGCGTGCGAAAAGCGTCCTGTTACAATATCCCAGATAGAAAAACTCGTAGACAACATCGAGCGCGAAGTATACAACACCCTCGCCCAAGAGATTTCCACTCAAACTATCGGCGAAATGGTTATGAGCGGTATCAAGACTCTAGACCAGGTCGCATATATCCGCTTTGCGTCTGTTTATCGCCAGTTTACCGATGTTAGTAACTTTATCGAACTGCTCGAAGATTTTAAAAACGAAATAGAAAAAGAGCAATAGATTCATAAAAAATCATAAAAAAATGCAAAAAATAATGAAAAAATTAACTTTAATTGACAAAAATACTTAAAAATTAACATTAATTGACAAAAAACAATGGAACTAAACAAATAATTAATAGAAATCACTAAACATAAGGCAAAAATAATAAAAAGTGGCAAAAAATAACAGGAAAACAATAAAAAATTAAGAAAAAATGCGCAATAAACACTCAAAACTGTGATTTATTGCGCATTTTTTTGCTTTTTATATGTTTAGATTTAGAGTTATCACATTACCGTACAATTCTAAAAATCGGATAAATTAATTTATCTTGTACACTGATACTTAACTTGTACACGTACAGAACTTTTTATTTTAAAATTAATTTATTCGCTTTCGGAATAATTAATTACTACACTCGTATTTGCACTAACTGTGCCGTCATTATAATTAATGTCTAAAACCTTGCTCTCTATTCCTTCCACCTCTTCATCAGTTTCAGTGATTGTGATAAAATCGTTAGGCAGTGTCAGTCTCTTTTGAAAATTATTTTCGTCGCATTCATACTCAACATAGATTATCAAATTGCTAATACCAAATCCAATATCTTTGTCAACAGTTTTGGGATAAGATTTTTCATTTACATACAACTTGACAAAATCTCCATAAACACAAACATATGTCGAGCCGAAATAAGATTTTTTGTTATCGTCGACATATTTTACTTTTAATTCTTTCCTCCCTAGCGTGGTCGTATCAAGTGTTGTTACAATCTCGTATCC